>JAGQIY010000475.1 GCA_020430865.1 Myxococcales bacterium | reverse complement strand
CTGACGCGGTACTGCTGCGGGAAGTAGAAGTTGTAGCTGAGGGTCAGCATCTGGTTGAACTTGAAGTCGCGATCGTCGGCGTTGACCTTCTGATCGGGGAACTTCGAGTCCGGGCCGCCACCGTGGTTGTCGAAGCCACCGGTGTTCCGCGCGAAGGGCACGCCGCGCCACTCGAAGCCGATCGCGTTCCACTTGTTGACGTAGAACGTGAAGCCCAGGCCGAAGGTGGGCGCGATGGCTACCCGACCCTCGCGCGCATACGCCGCTTGATCGTCCGACTGACAGGGCTTGCCAGCGTCGGGATCGCACTCCTTGCGCTCGCTCACGCCGATGAAGGCGGGGCCGGCGAAGAAGTACAGATCGGTGTCGAGGTAGATGTTCTGGAACAGCGCGAGCTTTCCACGGAAGGGGACCGCGGTGATCTGCGGCGCGGCGATCCAGTCGATTGTGCCGATCTGCTCCTCGAACTTGGGACCCATGTTGGTCGCCGTCAGTCGTCGGCTCACCGAGGGTCCCGAGCCCGCAGGGCGCTGAGCCTCGATGTCGCGACGGCTCTGGTTCACCTCCTGGACGCGATCGGTCAACCCGGTGTTGAGCTTGAGCCCACCGAATCCACCCCACACGCCAAGCGCAAGCCAGTCGGTGAAGTTGTAGTTGATCCGTGCACCAAACAGCATCGTGCGTTGGTACTCGTCGAGGAGCGTGAAGGAGATGGCCGGGGCCACCTCGATACGTCCCTCCCGGTACAAGCGCAATTTCCGCACGGCAGGGGCGCCGGCGAGGGGACCGGTCAACAGGATCTCCTGCGCGCTTGCAGTCTGCTCGCCTACCGCCGCGAGGGCGAGGCCGGCAGTCAGACCTACGAGTAGCCGGCGCATCGTTTTCTTCGTCGTCTTTCGCATGGGTGCAGACCTCGACTACTTCGGCAGCCGGTACTCGAAGGAGAACGGCAAGAAAATGGCAACCCCTAGCTGGGCCTGGACTGCGTTGGTCAGCGAGTTGTCGCCGTACCAGTTGTCCTTGTTAAGCGGGTCGTTCGGAGCCTCCAACACGCTCGTGTCGTCGTTCTCCAAGCGATCGCTGAAGATGTAGTCGCGCACCTCGAGGATGGCGGCGAACCAACGAGTGAAGAACACGCGGAAGCCGATTCCCGCGTTGAATGCCAGCTTCGGCTCGAAATCGAAGGTTCGGTTGTCCGGGTCGATGACCGGAATGGGCCGCGTGCTGATGGCGCCCACACCACCGACGACATAGGCGTCGTAGTGGAAGATGAAGTCACCGAAGCCAGCGAACTTGCCGTAGGCAGGCACGTAGGTGAAGTTCAGCGCCGCACCCCAGTCGTACTCCGTCAGGGGCACACCGACGCGAGCAGCGCGACGCACCTGTGCGTTGAACGAGCTGTCCGCGTTGAACGGCCGGTAGTAGTTGAAGTTGGCTCCAACCGCGAGGACGTTCGTGATGTAGTAGTTGAGCGCCAAGCCCGGACCAGGGTGGTTCACGAACTGGTCGTTCAAGCTCGTCGCCCAGTAAGGCTGTAGCTCGACGCGACGCACGCGCAGCGCGTACAGCTGCTGCACGGCGTAGATCTGTTCGTTCAGATCCTTCGCGGCTTCCTTGTCGAAGTCTAGCTTGGGGCAGGCGGCGGGATCGATCTCGCAGATGTCTCCGAGCCCCTCGCCGCCAATGTCGCCGCCAGGAACCTCGCCTTCAGGGATCTCGCCCTCGGGGAGTTCACCTCCCTCGCCCTCAGCTCCTTCGCCGCCTTCTCCTTCGTCAGCGGGTGCTTCCTCCCCGTCTGCGGGTGCCGCAGCCTCCGCATCACCCTTCTTCTGGGCGAATGCGCCGGCCGGACACATGCAGAGCGCCGCTGCTACGAGGAGCCCGATGGGACGTTTTTTCATCCGATGCCTCTTCCGCTCTCCTCAGGGACCATCGCTACTGAAGTCGCGCAACTGCGTGAAAAGATTGACGAAATCCGCCAGTCGCAAGTGCCGGGCGACTATATCACGCAGGATTTCGCGCGATCAATATCCAAGTTGAATCCACACTAAAACTCAGCCCAGGGTGTTGGTTGACAGTGTTGGTGGATCGCTTCCGCGGTGCACCCACGAGACCTGCGCTGTGTTGATGGTCGTCCGAGTTGACCCAAGCTGTGTTGGTTTCCGCGTCGAATCGTGACGCTGGGTTTCATTTCCGTGGAGATCCCAGCGAGCCGTGCTGGATCTCGAAGCTAGCGCCTCGTGAGAGCGAGTCCTGCGATCGCTTCGCGAGGTGCCCCTCGCATCGCCCTGCGTGACCCTCGAGAGGGGAGAAGGACGCTTGCCAGGAGCCAGGAAGCGGGTGGGGACACGCGCTTCCAGAAAGTGGGGGACACATTCTCGATCCGGTCAGCTCCTCGCGGAGCCAGTCCGGACGGCCTTGGGGGCCGTTCAGTTCGCTTCCTCCCTGCCAAGCAGGGCTTCTACGAAGTCCGAAGGGACAAAGTCATGCAGGTCGTCAGGTCTCTCTCCAAGCCCAACGAAGCGCACCGGCAACTTCAGCTCGTCGCAGATGCCCAAGATCATCCCGCCCTTGGCGGTTCCGTCCAGTTTAGTCAGAACTAGACCGGTCAAGTCCAGCGCTTCTTTGAACTCTTTCGCCTGGGCGAGAGCGTTCTGGCCGTTGGTCGAATCCAACACCAAGAGCACCTCATGGGGAGAGCCAGCGAGCGCCTTCGCCGCGGTCTTGGCGATCTTCTTCATCTCCACCATCAGGTTGGTCTTGGTGTGGAGTCGTCCAGCGGTGTCAGCCAGCACGACGTCTGCGCCGAGCTCCTTGGCCTTCTCCACCGCGTCGAAGATCACGCTGCCAGGATCTGCGCCGTCTTTGCCACGTACCACCTCGCAGCCGACTCGCTGACCCCACACGATCAACTGCTGAACTGCCGCCGCACGGAACGTATCCCCCGCTGCGAGTACGCAGGTCTTACCTTCGCCTGACAGCCGCGTCGCCAGCTTGCCGATGGTGGTCGTCTTGCCCGCCCCGTTCACCCCCACCATCAGCACCACGGTCGGGGCTCCGTTCAGCTTGAAGGCGCCGGGTTCGCCGACCTCTAGGATGCGGAGCGCTTCCTCGCGGAGAGCCTCCCAGACCGCGTCGGGATCCTTCAGATCGCCCTTGGACAGGCCATCGCGGATGCGCTCGAGCAGCGCTTCGGTGGTCTTCACCCTGACGTCGCTGGTCAGCAGAACCTCTTCGATCTCTTCGGCGATCGACTCGTCGATCTCCTTCTTTCCTGCGACCAGGGACTTCAGTCGGCCAAAGAAGCCCTCGCTTCCGCGGCTCTTGGCCAAGCCCTTGCGCAGGCTCTTGATGTCATGGCGGGACGTCAGAGACGGACGCCCGTCACCGCTCGACGCTGGCTCTTCGTCTTCCGCTACCTCGGGTTCCGGCTCAGGCTCGGGTTCCGGCTCAGGCTTCGTCGCTTTCGGGGGAGGCGGTTCGTGCTCTGCTTCGTCTTCCTCCTCCTCGTCCTCCTCGGGTTCGGGGGCCTTGGCCTTCGCCGCGGGCTTGGGTTTGGAGGGAGCCTTCTCCGGCAGCTTCTCGGGCTGCGGGGCCGCGGGAACCTGCGGCTCGCCCTTCTTGTTCATCAAGAAAAAGGCGACGACGGCAATGATGACGACTGCGATGATGACGTAGATCATTGGCTTTCAGCGCGCGATGAGCGGTGACCAGTGGGCTCCGACTCGCGGACGCCGCGGACTATAGGGAGCGGCGTTCTGGGGCGTCAACGACTGCAAGCCGATCTCCCGCTTTCAGTCTTCCCCGCGCCGGGGGGCGGGCCGCAGTTGGTGGCTATTCCGCCTCGATTCGGCCTGGCTGTCGTTCGCCGATTCGACGCTCGGTCTCCGCGTCGGGGGCGACTGGACCGTACGCTGCTTGCTCGACCTCCTGCGCCCAGTGAGCCACCTCGGGCTTGCCCTTGGCGCGAGCGACATCAGCGACGTGTCCTGGTGTCGCGCCGCCGTCGGCGGACCAGGGGCGCCCCTTGCGCCCAGTCCACTGCACCAGCCGATCGATCAGCGCTCGGCGTCGAGAAACCATGGAAATCGCGATTGCGCCTGGACGGGGGACCGGGCGCTCCAGCGTGCTGTGCCAGGGCGCCTCGATGCGGAAGCGGGAGCCTTCGGCAGTGGCGAACTCCACGTGACCCATCTCGAAGCGCCCCGCATCGTCGGTCTTGGTTTGGGCTGCGACCCCGTCAGAGGAGAACGCCGGGATCAGAAGCGTGATCGTCGCGCTCGCGATCGGGGTGCCCTCGTGGGCATCGCAAACGCGACCGCGCCAGCCGTCGCCCGCACCGGCGGGTTCCAGCAGCTCCAGCGCGGGCTTGCCGCTCGGGATGCTCTTTCGCTCCTCGCCTTCCTGGGGCTCCCGTCGGCCCGGTCGGTACCATGCCCTGACCAACCATGCGGTGATCAGCAGCGCGCCGAGCACCAACAGCACGCGGCCCCAGGGGCTCGGTGGCGGCACCGGAACCTCGATCTCCAAATTCCCTGCGGAGATCCAGGCTGGAGAGCTAGGGAGAAATCGTAGCGTCAGGTGCGCTGGGCCCCCGCCCGCGCCCTCGAGTTCCAGGCTCAACGCGGCGCGCCCGTCCCGCACGGCCGTCGTGCCCATCGAACGTCCGTCATACAGCGCTTCAATGCTTCCGCTCGGAACCGGTCCGACGCTGGACAGAACCGAGAGTTCTAGCGGTTTGCCCCGAGCAGTCTCGGCGGTCGGTGCCTCGTCGAGCGTGAGAGTGACCTGCGTCGTCCTGAGTATCGGGGCTTCGGTTTCGGCGGGAGACAACGCGCGACTACCCTTGAAGCGAGCGATCAGCTGCGCCGCGCCCGGGGCTCCCAGGCTGGTGGTAGGTACCAAGAACTGAGCGCGTTGACCCACGCTGACGGAGACGGCGCCGAGTCGGGATTCGTCTCCAGTGAATTCCTTCAGGAACAGCTCGAGTTGCACCTTCTGCGGTTCCAGGCCGAGGTCGGTGTCGGAGCGTGTCGCCACCCAGATGGAGTGCTGCTCCCGCTCGAGCGCCAGCGTCGCTGGCATGGGTTGGAAGCGAAGAGCCACCGGCGTCCGCGACTTGTCGACCTCTATCTGCTTCGTGAGGGCGTCGTAGTCAGCGTCGCCGTCGAAGGTCAGCTGCAGCTTGGCGTCGTCGTCAAGATCGAGGATGCGTAGGCAAAATGTGCCCTCGGCCGATGTATCCAGGATGAACTCGCCCAGGGAGCGATGGAGCGCGGTGAGCGGAGTGTTTCCGCACACCGTTGCCGCAGGGAGCTTGCGCGGCGGCGGGGTGATGCGGAGCCGCACGTGGGCCTTGCCGATCGGGCGCCCGGTGTCGTCCGTCAGACGAGACCTCAGCTCTACTCCTGGATCCGTTGGGATCAGTCGTGCTTCGAGCGACGCGGTCCCACGGATACGCACCTTCACTGCATGTGCAGGCACGGGTGCGAGCCACCACGCCAGAGCAGTCAGCAGGCTCAGAAGACACCAGCTCCTGCGGGCTACGTCGTGTGCCGAAATCGCGGTCACGGCGCTTGGAGCACGAACCTTGGATAGCCGAGGATGAGCAGGCACACGACGCACGACTCAGCGTACACCAAAGCACGCCATACCCAACCTGGTCTGGGGCGTTTGGGGTGAACAGCCGACGGCGTTGACCGTCCAACCAAAATCTCGCCGCTCCCCCCTCTCGAACCGATGGAAACGCCTCTCCCCCGTTCCCTGCTTCACTCGCTCGAGGCGATGGGCGCGCCTGCAGAGACCATCGTCGACACGCCGATCGAGGACGTGCGCAGCCGGACGGCTCGGGAGGCTCGGGACTACTCGGTGCGGAAAAGTAGTCGCGCGGTCCATGGGGAGGCGCACCGCCGTGCCCGCTCGGCACGGCTCGACATGGATCCAACGCGTGAGGCGGCATGGTAGTCTGGCACAGAATGACTTCGTGGTTCGCCCGAGCGTTGCCGTGGTTGCTTTGTTTGCTGGTGTTGACCACCAGTGCGACCGCGTTCGCGGAGGACAAGGTCGATCGTCTCGCGCAGCAGCTGAAGTCGAGTGACGACTTTCGTGTGCGGACCCAGGCGGCTCTGGCGCTCGGCGCGACGAAGGACAAGCGCGCTGTCGAGCCGCTCTGCAGTGGCTTGGGAGACGACAGTACGACCGTCCGTGCCGCGGCCGCTGCGGCCCTGGGCAAGCTGAAGAAGGGGGGAGTCGATTGTCTCGAAGACCGCCTGAAGAAGGAGAGCTCCTCTTCGGTGAAGTCGGTCATCAAGAAGTCGATCAAGAAGATCAAGAAGGCGCTGAAGAAGGCGGGCGGCAGCATCACCGCGGACACGAAGTTCTACGTGGCGCTCGAGATCAAGAACAGCAGCGATCTGTCCGATTCGTTGGTGCAGTCCGAGGTTCGCGATGGCCTGGTCAAGAAGCTCGAGAAGTTGGATGGCTTCGCGGTCGCGCCGGAAGGTGAGAAGCTGAGCGACGCCAAGACGCTGCTCAAGAAGCACAAGGGCGTGGACGGCTTCTACTTGATGGCGAAGGCGAAGCTCACCTACTCCGGGGGCACCATGAAGGTGAAGCTCTCGGTCAGCGTCTTCACCTACCCGAACAAGGCCTTGAAGGGCAGCTACAGCGTCACCGTGGGCTTCCCGGACGTCGAGGAAGACGACCAGGGCGCTCAGAAGGAACTGCTCGGCGAAGCGGGGCGCAGCGCCGCCGAGAAGTTCGCGGACAACGCGGAGCGATTCAATTAGCAGGGTGCTGAAAGAGACCCTGCCATCAAAACCACCGCGCCCGCGCAGCCTGTCAGGGGTGCGTGTGGAAACACGCAGTCGAGTTCTGCGCCTTATGCATCCCCTTCAGTGAGTACCTCGATTTCGTGCGCTCACGACCGCCGAAGGGAAAGCTTAGTTGCTCGCTCGGGCGGACTGCCCGTACGCTATTCAGTGCCGAGTTGTAGCTTGGTAGTCACCACGCCCGCATGGGAACGGGACGAGGAGTCAACATGTCCGGCGGTCGCCACCAACGAAGCTTCAAGAACTACCTGCTGGATCCGCATTTCCAGCTGAAATACACTGGATATCTCGTGCTGATCGCGATCGCGCTGTCGGCGGCGCTCGGCGTCATTCTTTGGCGCACGAGTGACGCAGTGATCAGTCAGAGCCAGAAGAGTGTGACCCTTGGCGAGGAGGTCGTGAAGCGCGGTCGCGACGTCGTCGAAGAGAGCAAGAAGGTCAGCCAGGTCGTCAAGATGAACATCGTGAAGGACCCGGACTACAAGGACAATCCGGCCCTTCGCGAGGCCTTCGACGAAGACGCCAAGAAGCAGGATGAGCGGCTGAACCAGCAGCAAGCCGATCTCGAGGCCCAGGCGAACCGCCTGAAGGAGCAATCCACCCAGCTCGCCCAGCAACGCAGCACCATGGCCCTGGCGCTGACCGGGGTGCTGGTTGCGCTGGTGCTGTTGATCGGCGTCGCTGGCATCATCGTCACCCACCGCGTCGCAGGTCCCATTTTCAAGATGAAGCGCCATCTACGCGAGGTGGGGGAGGGGCAGCTGAAGGTCCCGAATGGCCTGCGCAAGGGCGACGAACTCGTGCACTTCTTCGAGACTTTCGCGGACATGGTTCGCGATCTCCGCAAGCGCCAGGAATCCGAGATCGCGATGCTCGACGAGGCGCTGGAAAGCCTGCGTGGAAAGGCCGCCGACGAGGACCTCAAGCCGCTCGAGGACCTCAGGAAAGAGATGCAGGACGCGCTCGGCTGAGCAACTCACCCGAGCCCTCAGCCCTCGATCGTAGCTCCGCACCGAGTCGGCTCAGAACGCCGCAGGAACGTACTCGACGTGAGCCCCTGTGTCGTCGAAGACGACGCTGGCTACGTCGAAGCGCAGACGCTCTGCGCTCGAATCCATGCGGTAACGTCGGTTCCAGAGCCGCTGACCGGCGCGTCGGATGCGCTCGCGCTTCTTCCAGTCGACGGAGCCCAGCCCACGGGTCCATGCCGTTTCCCCGCGGGTGCGAACTTCCACGACGACGATCAGACCAAGCCGGCGCGCAACGACGTCGATCTCCAGCCTACCAACGTGGAGGTTCGTTG
>JAGQIY010000474.1 GCA_020430865.1 Myxococcales bacterium | reverse complement strand
GGGCGGGGCAGGGGGCGGGGGGGGGGGTCGGGGGCCGGGGGGGGGAGGGCTGCGGGGGGCGCGGGGCGTGCGCTCCGGCTGCCGGGGTGGGGGGCGGGGGGGGGGGCGGTGGTGGGGGGGGGGGGGGGTTGGGGGGGGGGGGGGCGGTTCGTGGGGGGGAGAGCGCAACGAGCCCGCTCAGGGGCCCTGACCAGCGACCTGCTCGACGCTCATGCGGATCAGCGCCGCCGCCTGCACCGGGTCCGCCTCGTCGACCTCGCCAAGCAGCGCGAAGGCCTCGAGCAGAGGCACCTCGGCCGTCGAGCACGCCGCTTCGAGGAACGGGGACTCCCGATCGTCGAGGCGCACCACGGCGGCTGCTCCCGCCAGGCAGAGCGGCCAGAGCGGAGCATAGGCTTCCAGCTCTGGCAGCGCGACGATGTCCAGATCCACGGACTCCCCCAGACGAATCGAGGCGATCACGTGAGGCACTGGCGCCGTTGGCGTCGTCTCCGCAGGAGGGATCGCATCCGCGATGCGACGCGTGGCGTGGCCAAGCCCCCCGAGGCGCTCGGGCGGCCCCGCGAAGATCAGTCGCGGGTTCCCCCCGAAGCCAGGTCGGACGAGGCGCGAGACCATCGCGCTGAGCACGCTCATCTGCTCCGGCTCCGTCAGCACCGCGCGCACCGCGCCCTTCGGGATCAGCCGCACGATCCCCGAGGCGAGCATCACCTCCACCGCACCGAGGATCTCCAGATCACCCTGTGGCAGCTCATCGGTCAGCTCGTCGACCGTGCGCGGCGCTATCAGGAGGTCACCCACCAGGCGCTCCACCTCGGGGGCATCGCTCGCAACGGGACAGACCAGCAAGAGCGCATCTGACAGCGGCAAGCGCGACTTCAGCGCGGCGACCTCGTCGACCCGCCGCATGCCTTCCATCAGCAAGGAGTGCGTCGGTGTCTCCACCCGGCGAAGCGCCGAGGCATACCCGCCCGCGAACGAGAAGGAGCCTTCGCGCTCTCCAAGCAGCCGATACAGCGCCTTCTCGCCCTCCAGCCGCCGATACACCGCGTCGACGACCTCCCCGTCCTCCAGGCGCACCTCGCCGACGCCGCTGGCCGTGGTGATGCTGAGCGCGCCGGTGCGGCGATTCATCCCGAGGAGCTGCAGCAAATCGACGACACCCACCTGATGCAGATCCCCGCGGAAGTCACCGCTCTCGGCACGGACGCCGCGCACCGCCACCTTGGGCAGGGCCATCACACGCTGTGCGATCTGATCGACGTCCGCCCGGTTCAGCTCCACGCGTGGACGCTGCGACTCCTGTCCCGGCGGTTCGCTGCTGTGGTGGGTCTGAGAGCTGATGGGGTCTCGGTTGCTCAGGGGACTGCTGATGGGGTTGCTCACTGGGGCGCTCGAGACCGGGCGACCCTCCGACTCGCCCGGCGGGCTCGAGCTGGCGCCCGACCCCGACCCCGACTCGGACGGAGCCACGCCGCTCGACGCTTCCGACACCGGGCGAGGCACCAGGATGAAGCGCGGGATCTCCCGCAGACTGCGGTCTGCCGCGAGGCGCGCCTGGAAGTCGCTGCTCAGGGCGATCTCCTCCGCGATCAGGATCGCGTCCGGGCGATTGCGCTCCGCACGCTCCAGCGCTCGCTCGGGCTCATCGGCGACCGCCACGCTGAGCCCGCGGCCACGCAGCACACTCGCCAGCTCACCGAGGGCGTCCAGGTCCGAGTCTACTAGCAACACCGAGCGCGACACTGACTACTCCAACAACCTCAGGCCGACGGCCTCACCCAAGCGCTGCACCACCAGGTCCACCAGCAAAGGATCTGCGGCGTGCACGGCGCGCATCAAGCCGCCCCGCTCCGCACGTCCGAGCAGGACGTAGCACCCGTGCTCCGCCACCAGCGCCAGCGCCTCGATGTCGCTCAGCTCCGGCTGAGCGCCGAGGTCGACGGTGATGAGCTCCGCCCCCTCGCGCTCTCGCAGGTGCGCCTTGACGGCCATGCCGAGGCTCACGCCCCCGCGATGGGTGGCCACCACACGCGCGCGGTCGCTGCGCATCGCCTCGCTGACCGCCGAGACCGCCACGCCCAGCATGTCCATCTGAGGCAGCTCGAAGCTGCGCGGCTGCTCCACGGAGTCTCCTTCCGGCACGTGCCAGAGCAACGTATCCAGCACCTCCCCGAGGGGCATGCGATCGAGCTGCATGCGCCGCACGACGGACTCCATGCTCGCTTCCGCGCGGTGCTTTGCCACGCGCAAGAGCCGAGACAGATCGGTTCCGTCGTGCGGATACGTCGCCATACCCATCGTCAGCTCGAGGCCACTGCCGGTGCCCCGTCGTCCGTCGGCCTCGACCCCCCTCTGCACTCGGCGACGACAGATGTGCGCGCCAATCCCGCCGGTCTCGGGCAGCAAGAGATAGAACTCCCGCTCGTCGACGCGCGCCAGAACGTCGGTGTCCCGCACGGCTCCCAGGATGCGCTCGACGCTCGCCACGCTGGGTGGTCCCGCTCCGCTGTCCTCGGCGTTGACCGCGATCGTGGCCAGCGCGAAGCGACGACCGTGACGCCGCGCCTTGTCGATCTCGCGGCCGGCAACGTCCACGAAGTAGGCGAAGGTGTAGGCGCTCGAGGAAGGGTCCTTCATCGCCCCGCGATGAGAGTGCTCACGTTCGCCGATCAGCGCGAAGGTGGTCGCGGCCTGGGCGGCGATCAGCTGAATCAGCTCCTCGGCGCCACCTCCCCTTCGCGGTGCGCCGAGTACCACCAGCCCGCTGCGCTCCTTGCTGATGGCAAGCGGCACGACCTCCCAGTCGAGGTTGCGCGAGTAGTTCAGCAGATCCATTTCCTCGCAGAAACTTGGCGCGTCCCGGATGTCGCCGAGGGAATGCACGCACATCAGCTGCCTGGTGCGCTCCCCCGCCGGGAGATACACGAGCACGGTCTCCGCCTGCGTGGCCTCCGCGAAGATCTGCGCAAGCTCTCCAGCTGCACGGCTTCGATCCGAGTGCATCGCGATCTCGGCTACCCGTGCCGCCATGGACAGGCCGCGACGTGAGACCATCGCAGCCTCCTCGAGGCGCTGGCGCTCCGCGCGCTCCGCGAGGCGCGAGCGCACCGGGCCGACCGCCGTGAGCAGCTCGTCTCCACTCACTGGCGTCACCAGCATGCCTGAAGCCCCCAGCGCCATCGCCTGAGTGGCCAGGCTGACGTGCGCCTCGTCCGCGAGCGCCAGTACGCTGGCGTGGGGAGCGACCGCGCGCAGGTGGTGCACGATCGCGACGCCTCCGCCCTCACCCATCGCCACGTCCACGAATACGACGTCAGGCACCTCCGAGGCGCTGCGCGCGAGCCCCTCGGCGAGATCGGTCGCCACGACGCAGACATCGCCGGACTCGGCGAACACCCGCGCAACCAGCCGCGCCTGATCGGCGTCCGCCACCAGCGCCAACACGAACAGCTCGCTGCTGGGTGCCCCGTTCACAGTGGCTCAGCGCTCCCCCACGAGCGGGGTCGTGCCCAGATCCTTCAGCGCGCTTACCTCGATGCTGCCCGAGAACACCAGCCGCGCGGGGCCGCGCATGTGCACTGCCAGGTCCTGCTCCGCCACACGGATCTCCAGGGGTCCGCCTGGCAGTCGCACCTCGATCGGGGCGTCGAAGGGGCTCTGGCCTGCCAGCGCGGCGGCAACCGCCGTTGCGCAAGCGCCGGTTCCGCATGCCAGCGTTCGACCCACACCCCGCTCGAACACCACCAGATCGATGCTCCGCGGCGCGATCTGACGAGCGAACTCCACGTTGGTGCCGCCAGGAATCTGCCCACAAACGCGTGCGCCCAGCTCATCGATCTGCGGCAACGTGTAGTCACGACCAAACACGATCGCATGCGGATTCCCCATGGAGACCACGGAAAACTCCAGGCGCTCGCCCAGGAACTCGACCTCATGTTGCCCCACGGCAACACCACGCCCCATGTCGACACCGATCGTTGCCTCCCGGAAACTGGCGAACGCCAGGTCACAGCTGAGCAGGCCAGCGTCGGTGTCGACGCGGATGGTACCCTCTCGGAGAGCCTGCCGCCGCGCGAGGTGAAGCGCGACGCAGCGAATGCCGTTGCCGCACATCTCCGGCCGCGAGCCATCGGCGTTCAGGACCACCATGCGGCCGAGCGCGCCTTCACTTCGCGCCGGAGCAACCAGCAGCACGCCGTCCCCACCTACCCCGCGGTGACGGTCGCACAGCAACCGAGCCTCCGCTGGGCCAAGGGCGTCGCTCGACGAAACGTCGACGACGATGAAATCGTTGCCCAAGCCCTCGTACTTCGTGAACTCCAGCGCAGCCATCGGGGGAGGCTCAGTCTACAGCAAAGCCCCTGCACCGCAGAACAACGCAAGCCACTCGTTCACCACTAGACTTATCGAAACGACGCTCGCGCTCGCCACCTTCCGCTCGACAGCCCTCGTCGCCAGGGGTGAGCTGCCGACCTTGGAAGCGCCCGGGGCTACTCAGCGGAGCATGGTGGCCAGGCGCTCTCGCACGGCGGACACGCCGAGGTTCGCCACCAGCACGCGCTTGTGCTTGGAGGCTTCCCCGGCGACCAGTGAAAGCTCACGCCTGGGAACGCCCAGCCCGCGCGCCAGCAGCTTCAGCAGCTCGACGTTGGCGGCGCCGTCCACCGGGGGCGAGGCGATCGCCACCTCCAGCGCGCCCTCCCGCACCCCCAGGACGCGGCTCTTGCTCGCTCTCGGCTTGGCGAAGACCGCGAAGCGCACCCCATCGCCGACTGGCGTCAACTCGAGATCCATCCAGCCGCGGCTCTACGCCGGCGGCGCCCTCCGCGCCACACCGCGGCCGGTCGTTGACTGCGCTCCCAGGGTCGATCAGGTTGCCTCGCCATGACGGCTTTCAAGCGCCCGCTGCTGATCGGCGGCTTCATGGGCACCGGCAAGAGCACCGTGGGCCGGCTCGTCGCAGCGCGGGCGGGCGTCGACTTCCTGGATCTCGACACCGAGCTCGAGCGCCGCGCCGGGCACGCCGTGCGGGCGATCTTCGAGCGCGAGGGGGAGGCGGGGTTTCGGGCGAGAGAGCGCGAGCTGTTGAGGAGCCTGCTGAGCGGCACCGACCCCCCGCGGGTGATCGCGCTGGGAGGCGGCGCCCTGCTCGCGCGACCCCAGCGGCTCCACGCCTTGCAGCGCGCGGTCGTGGTCTCGCTCTCCGCAACCACGGACGAGATCCTGCGCCGCCTCCACGGCGACTCCACACGACCCTTGCTCGACGCCGTCGACCCAGCAGCCCGTGTGAGTGAGCTCCTGGACGCTCGTGCACTCGCCTACGCCGAGGCCCACTTCCAGCTCGACACCAGCGGCGAGACCCCGAGCGCGCTCGCGGAACGCCTGCTCGAGCTCTGGCGCAGGGACCCCATCGCCGTCGCCGCGGGCGCGGAGAGCTACAGCGTCGAGGTGACCCACGGCGATCTCGAGCAGCGGCTCGGCGACCGACTGGCTGCCCTCACCCCCACCCGCGTGATGTGCGTGAGCGACAGCAACGTCGACGCCGCTCACGGTTCCCTGAGGCAACGCCTCCTGGGCGCCGCGCGGGTCCCGCACGCGACAGTGCTGCTGGAGCCCGGGGAAGAGCACAAGACCCTCGAGGCGCTGAGCCCGATCTACCAGACGGCGCTCGAGCTCGGAGCCGATCGCAAGAGCGTACTGCTCGGGCTCGGAGGTGGCGTCGTCACGGACATCACGGGCTTCGCCGCCGCGACCTGGATGCGCGGCGTACGCTGGCTCGGCGCTCCAAGCACCCTGCTCGCGATGGTCGACGCGTCCGTCGGGGGCAAGACGGCGGTCGACTTCGGGCCGGCGAAGAACGCGGTCGGCGCCTTCTGGCAGCCGAGCGGCGTGGTCTGCGACGTGCAGCTGCTGAGCACCGAGCCCGACCGGGGCTACCTGAGTGCACTCTCGGAGGTGATCAAGACTGCGTTGATCGGAGATCCGCAGCTGCTGCTGCTGGTCGAGCGCGAGCAGCGAGGCATCCTCGCGCGGGACCCCCAATTGCTCGTGGAAATGTTGCGCCGCTGCGTCGCAGTCAAGGCGGGCGTCGTCAGCCGCGATCCGCGAGAACGAGGCGAACGCGCCCACCTCAACCTGGGACACACCCTGGGCCACGCGATCGAGGCCTTCGCCGGCTACGGGCAGTTGACCCACGGTGAAGCCATCAGTCTCGGCCTGGTCGCGGCGCTGCGCCTGGGCACGCGCCTCGGCCACACTCCCTCCGAGCTAACCGCGCGGATCGAGGACCTGCTGAAGCAACTGGGCTTGCCGACGGATCTCGCGCGGCATGAGCTGCCCCGCGCCAGCAGCTTGCTCGGTCACGACAAGAAGCGCGCAGGCGATCGGGTTCGCTTCGTGTTCGCTCGCGATGTAGGTGACGTGTTCACTGAACACCTCGCACTGGACGCCGTGCAGGCGAGCGCGCAGACGCTGTAGGTCGCGCGCTTACTGAAGCGCCCGATTGTTTGGCGCCGCGCAGATCCCACCGGTAAGCTTTCGTGTGTACTCGCGTCGAGGTCTATTCATGCGCCGTTCACTGCAAAAGCTGTTCGCCCTTTGTTCCTTCGGTCTGCTCGCAGCGACCGCCACCAGCGGCTGCGCCGACAACGACAGTCAACTGTTCATCGTCGGCGTCGCGGTCCCGGATGGAGAGTGCAACGTGACGCCGGACGAGGGCACCGCCATTCGCCTGGGCGGGCTCATCGACGTCGCCTTCGCGAGCACCTACACGGGAGACCTCCTGGTCGGCAACCAGCTTACCCAGCGCGGCTCGCGGGAGGAGACGAAGACCGAGACCTCGCGCATCGCGATCCGCGGCGCCGAGGTACAGATCTTCACCCCCCAGCAGCAGCTGATCAACGAGTACACCGTCGCCGCCACGGGCTTCGTCAACCAGGCGCCCAACGGAGACGCCTCGTACGGCGTGGCTTCGGTCACCCTGATCGACTCCGCCACCGCTGGCCAGCTCGCAGGTCAGCTCGGTGGAGATCCAAACGCGCGGGTCGGAGTCGTGGTCGAGGTACGCGTCTTCGGCGACTCCCTCGGCGGCTCGGAGGTCACCAGCGCCAAGCTCACCTACCCAATCACTGCCTGCTACACCTGCACACTCTCCTGCCCATCGGAGGATCCAAACCTCCCTCCGCCCTGCTCGATCGGCAATGACGACGCGGTGGACTGCGGGGCGTGCCGCACGGGAGATGACGCCAACCCCAACCTCTGCGATGCCGCCTACATCGCGGTTGGACGCGGCAACAATTGAACAAGTCGCGAGCGGCGTTGCTATAACGGGGCGGCCATGCCCGCGCGCCGACCGACCTTGAACGCCACCTCCGCCGAGCGCCGAGGTGGCGTCGTTGTATCTGGCCTGCGAAGGCTCGCGTGGTTTGGGGGTGAGGCGCTCCTCGGGGCCAGCTTGCTCTACTCCACGCCAGCGTACGCCGCTCCGCAAGGAAACGTATCCATCATCAGCGGCCTGTGTGGCGAAGGCACCCGAGACGAAGTCTGGCACGACACCTGCTGGTACAACGCCCTCCACGGCGACGTGCTCTTCGGCCGCGACCGCAACTCCGACTTCGGCATCGGCCCCTACCTCGAGGTTGGCACCGCGGGCTTCGACGATCTGCGCCTTGGTGGCGGGGGCAGCCTGCAGATCCCCGTGCACCCCTACGTGCCCGCGGTGCTGTCGCTGGGCGGCTATGCCCGACGCTTCGACTCCGAGTGGCAACCTGGGCTCGCTGGCGATCTGTTCATTGGCTCCCGCAGCTACAACTTCCACTCGGCATACGTAATGACCGGCGGCGTATCACTCGGCGCACGCTATGGCGTCGGTGACAGCAAGGAGCTCACGCTGATCGTCGCCGCCCAGCTCGACAGCTCGGTGCTCTGGCTGCCCGCCGTGATCCTCTACAACTGGATCGCTGGCGCGCCTGACGACTAGCGCCTCCATCGCTTGCTTCGACTCCTCTCGCAGGCGCGCGCTGGAGGTCGGGCGTCGGCACGAGCGACCACGGGGCGCAGGAGCCGCTGGGAGAAACCGACGCTTCGTCAAGGCCCATCCGTCACTTGCCCGCTCGCACAGGCTTTCCCCCTCGCCCCCACAAGTTCTCCACATCGATCGCTCTTGCACCGCGTGCGCCAGGCTGCGCTGCGCGGGACATCCGGTCTGGCCAGGCAAGCGCGTCGTGACCCCTCTGGTCGCAGAAGCAGCTCAAAAGAAGGGGGTTCATGCAGCGTGCCGGTTGCGTCGCTGGGCCCCACCAGCGCCTCGTCTAGGCTCGCTGCAAACCGCGGACGCGACCACAACAGCGATTTCCATGATCCGTCCCGGGTGCTACCGTCAGCAGCATGGAGCAACGGGTGGAGCGGAGCCCCGTCGAACTGCAGGTGGGAGGACAGAAGTATCGCGTCCTGGCGTCTGCTGGCGACGACGCGTTGCTACGTCTCGCGGCTCTGGTCGATCGCAAGCTGCGAGAGCACGCCGGACCCCACCTCAACTCTCCGCAGGGGCTCTTGCTCGCGGCGATGGCGCTGGCCCACGAACTGGAAGAGGAACGCGCTCGTCGCCATGAGGTCGAACAGCGCTCCCGTGAGGTCCTGCGTGGAGTGCTCAGCCGCCTGGACACCGCCCTGGACAGCCTCGGGCAGACGACCGCCGTCAGCCCAGACGCCAGCGCCGAGCCCGCGCTCGTCGAGGTGCGTCGCAAGGGCAGCGCCTCCGACGTCCGGCGCGAGGACTAGCGGACGAGCCCGGAAGCCCCGCGAGACGCCCGGACTAGCGGAGACGCTCCGCGCCGCCGCGAGGACTAGCGGACCAGCCCGGAGGCGCCGCGTGCGAGACGCTCCGCGAGTTCACCGAGCGCTCCGCCTCGCAGCACGAGGTCCAGCGCGGTGACCTCGAACAGCGCTGCGAGCCAGCCACCGACCAACGGGGTAGCTGTCGGAGCCGCCAGCCCCGCGCGGCGCGCGTCGTCCAGCCAGCGCTGAAGCAGCGGCCGCAGCAGACGTCGCAGCGCTGATTCCGCCCGTTGTGGGTCGAGCACCAGAGCGCCTGCCAGGGTCAGATGCGGGTGGTTCTCCACCTCGACCAGGAAGGCCGTCGCCATGGCCTGTAGCTGGCCGCGAGGCGCCGGCTCCTGGCGTAGCGCGCTGGCGCAGCCGCCGACGACCTTCTCCTCCAGCGCGTCCACGACGGAGGCGACGGCCGCATCGAGGTCGCTGAAGTGCTGGTAGAAGGTCGCGCGACTAATTCCCGCATGGATAATTACGTGCTCGACGGTGAGCTCCGCTGGGCCCCGCGCGGCCAGCTGTTCGGCGGTCGCCTGGATCACGCGCGCGGTCTGAGCGTGATCTCGCGCAGCCTCACCCAGCGTGCGGTCGTAGCGGCCTCGCGGAGGCGCCAATTCCACACGAGATTTGAGCAGCGGCGAGGTCATGCGAACGTGGATATATTATTGCTGCTCCCGGGCGCTCACAAGCACCTCAAGGGCGCCCCGCGCTGGTGTCCGCAGCGTCCGCGCTCGCGCGCTACGCCTCGCTGGTCAGGCTCGGTCTCTTCCATTTTCGGCCTGCAAAAGTCGTTGAGAGTCGGACTGCCGTCCGAGCCTTGGCGCTCGGCACTCATGGCCGACTGCTTCGGGTGCCGCGGCGCGTTATCAGGTCGTTTCGCGCCCCCAGCTCTAAAGAACAGGGTTGTTTTCATCGCCCGCGACCACACCCTGGAGCTGGTTAACTAGCGAGACTTACAGCTTTTTTAATGGTACGATTCCGTTTTTTCGTGGCTCGCTCGGGGCCGCGCTCGGGGTCGAGCGCGACATGGAGCTCCAAGGCGCGCGATCCAGGGTTCGTCCTTGCCGATCAGGCCCGGTTTCTCGGGCGGTGTCCGGCGCCCGAAGCGGCCGCTCGGTGGCCTTCGCCGGGCCCCACAGGACGCCAGGCGGCCACGCGGCACGGGGGCGCGGGCACTGGGGCAACACGGGGCGGCAGCATGCTGGCGACGTGTGAGGCTCCCTCGGCCCGACTGGCTCGCTCCGTGAGCCGTACCCGCCTTCGAGCGGCGGCTCACGGTGCGCTGGTCCCGATGGGCTCGACCTGAGACAGCTGCGCCCGAGGCCTTCGCGGCCCGCTTCATGGCACCAGAATTTGGGGGCCGCGCGGCGGCTCGCGGCTGGGAGCCGCCGCTTCCTCCGTTGCGGGGGGTGGCAGCTTGTGGCGGGGCGCTCGGTTCCGACTCGATCCTCACCACAGCCAGCGATGTCCACCGAGTCGCTGAGCTGCTTCACGCCGGTGGTCGACTGAGCTGCTTCCCGACTGGTTCGAAGCGAGGCTTCTTCGGGCCATCGTGCGCG
>JAGQIY010000473.1 GCA_020430865.1 Myxococcales bacterium | reverse complement strand
GCCTCACCCCCGAATCCGGGTCCCAGATCCAGGTCCCAGATCCCGGTCTGAGTCAGCGCCGGAGTCAGAAGCCCAGGCGCGCCAGAAGCGGACCAGTTCTCCTGCACTTGCGCTGGGGCATCGACTTGCTCGCGGCGTGCGTGTAACGATCGTGCCGTGAAGGATCCCGGCCGAACGCTGCAGTATGGGGAACCCGCGAGCGCTCCGGGAGCCGACTCGCGCCCCATGAACAAGACACCAGTGATGGACCCCCGAGAGCTCGCTCCGGCCCCACCACCACCGCCATCTCCCGTCCCGCTACCAGCGGAGCACCGGATTTCCAGCCCGGATATCTCGCCGGTACTCCCGCCGCTGCCGCCCGGGGCGCCGCCCTGGATGCAGCGGGCACGAGAGCTCTCAGGGTCCCTCGAGTACTGTGTCCAGAGCGGGAACCCGCCGAGTCCTCAGCTACACGCCTGCATGGATCGCGCGTGGGAGGCCTGGTACCCGGAAGGAGTCAGCTGGCGTGACATCCAGCGCACCATCAAGGTGATCCAGCGCGTGGACGAGCAGCTCAGGGCGACACCACCCGACGGCGAGTCGGCGCTGGTCGTGCTCGCCGAGGTCACGCGGCGCTCCTTGCCAAGCGCGATCCGCCGCATCGCGCCGCTCTCCACCGTCGTCAGCATGCTGCGCGAGCTCCGTCGCGAGCGCATCCAGAGCCTGGCGCAGCGTCAGGCGCTGGTGAAGCTGCTCGGCTGGCAAGACCTGGTCGAGCGCTGGGCGCACCGAGTCATCCAGCTGGTCAACGAAGGCTAGCGGCGAGCTCAGCCTCGCACCTGAATCACGATCTTGCCCCGAGCGCGTCCGGTCTCGGCGTAACGGTGTGCCTCGGATATCTCCTCGAGGGGATAGGTGCGATCGATCAAGGGCTCGATGGCGCCGTCTTCGGCGAGGTTCATGATACGCCCCAGCAGCTCGCCGTCACTCTTGCGCATCAGATTCGCGGCACGCTTGCCCTTGAGCCGCGCGCGCAGGCTGAAGCTCAGCATCTGCCAGCCGGCGACGAGCACACCCAGGTTCGGGCCGTACTTCTCGGTTGCCGTGGGGATTCCTGCGACGATCGAAGCCAGCGCGCCGCCGGGCTTCAAGACCGCGAAGGCACGCTCCTTGTGCTCGCCACCCAACGCGTCGAGCACGACGTCGTAGCCGCGCAGGACGTCGTCGTAAGCTTCCTTGGTGTAGTCGACGATCCGCGTCGCCCCCAGGGATCGCACCAGCTCGACGTTGCGAGTGCTGCAGCTCGCGGCGATCTCCGCGGCGCCGAAGTGCTTGGCCAGCTGGATCGCAACGCTGCCGACACCGCCCGCGCCGGCTTGCACGAACACCTTCTGGCCCGGCTCCAGTCGCCCGAAGGCAAACAGCGCCTCCCAGGCGGTGAGCGCGACCAGCGGCAGACTGGCGGCCTGCACGTGACTGAGGCGCTCGGCCTTCTTCGCGACCATCGACTCGTCGATCGCCACGTACTCGGCGTAGCATCCCTGGCGTCTGTGGGTCGGCGAGCTGACGACTTCGTCTCCCACGCGGAAACGCTTCACCTTCGCTCCTACCTCGACGACCACCCCAGAGACGTCGAGCCCCAGCGTCCAGGGCAGCCGATAGCGAATCACGCCCCGCTGGTAACCACCGCGGATCTTGAAATCGACGGGATTGACGCTGCTCGCGCGTACCTCGATCACGACGTCCCTCGGCCCGCACACGGGCTCCGGAGCGTTCTCGACTTGAAGCACGCTGGGCGGTCCGTAGGCGTGAATTCGTGCAGCCAGCATGGTCGCGCGATATCGGGCGCTCGCGGGGCGGTGTCAACCTCTGGCTTCTTCCGCGGCGCTCGGCGCCCAACCCGGTTTCGTGTGTGACGATTGGGGTTGCCTTCGGACGCTTGCGGTCACAGGCCCCAGGGACCGTATGAGATCACAGCGCACCGCCCCCCGTCGCGAGTTCTCGGTCAGTCGCTGTGTGCTGGCGCTTGGGCTCGGAGGCCTCGCCGCCACCCTCACCCAAGGCGCCCTGGCAAGCGAACCGCCGCGCGAAGCGTCAGCTTTCGACTCCGCGACCCGCGGCCTGCTGCTCGACGTCGAGCGCATCCTCGACTCCCAAGAGGGCAGCGGCTGGTTCATGGATCAGCACGAACTCGACGAGGCCTACCCCACCCTGCTCGAGAGCGTGTGTCGCTCACCGCTCGCCGCGCGCCGTGCGGCGCTGCGCGAGCTGGAGCGTGAAGCGAAGCAAGCCGGGGATCCCAGGGAAGCCTTCGCCAAGCATCACGAGCTCGACGACGCGACCCAGGAGGCGCTCCACGCCACCCGCGCGTTGCAGCTCCTCCAGGCTGCGCTCGATGGCGCCGAGGCTGACTGCCCTTTCTGGGTCGAGCAGGACGCTGAGTTCAGCGGTCGCCAGACGGACAACGGCCGCTGGACGCTGAACCTCGAGACGGGTGGTGTGTTGCAGGTGCGCCAGACCGAGGGCAGCTGGACCTATGGCGGCGGTGGGGCGGGGCGCGTCCTGGCGGGCAAGAACTTCGGCGGGCCGCTCACGCTACTCTTCGGTGGTGAGTTCGGCGGCGGCGCGATGCTGAAGCCGAACACGGATCCCTCGGAGTTCGTCCTGAATTATTTCCCCGCGGCACCGATCATCTTTCGGATACGCAACGGCAGCTGGCACTACGAGCTGGAGACCGCCGGGGTCAGCCTGTTCCAGGCGGACAACGGCAACGTCAGCTTCGGCGGACGCATCGGCGCTGGCATCGGACTCTGGGCGCTGCGCACGCGCAACGTCCTGCCCTGGGCTGGCTTCGCAGTCGCCTACGAGTTCTACCCCGAGAGCGGCGGACGCGAGCGCGCCCACTTCTTTCGGGGCGGTCTGCGGGTGGGCTTCAGCTTCGACGCTCAGTGAGCGTCGGGGCTCTTCGCCTTCCCCGCGATGCTGTCGGCGGTCTGCTTCGCAGCTTCCGCGCGCTGCTTGGCGCGCTCGGCGGCCGCTCCCTCGAGCTTCTTCTGCGCCGCACCGTAGCGCGTCGACAGCTCCAACCAGAACTTCTCATCAGCGCCCTGGGGCGCCGCGAGCTCGAGCAAGAACGCCGCGTCGAACGCAGCCATGCCCGCTAGTTCTCCTCGGCCTTTCCCCAGGGTATCGAGGCCCTTCACGTTGGGCTTCCAGTCACCGAAGCCGGCGAGCATCATCTTCGCCGCGTCGTCGGGCGCTCCGACCATCGCCTCGCCCAACGCCGCCAGCAGCCTGGCCCTGGCGCCGTAGATCTTGTCGCGAGCGATCCCCTGGCTGACCCTGCCAGCGCGCTCGAAGTCCCCGCGGGTGAAGTAGCGCTGGCCCAGGTGCGCGAGGCCCAGCGCGTATGCAAGCGTCTTGTCGGGGGGGAGAGGCTTACCCTTGGGAGCTTCGACGCTCTGTTGCAGAGGCGTCGGCAGGCCCTTGCTGGACAGCGCCAGGACGTCATCTCGAAGCTTTTCCTCAGGGATCAGCTTTCCGGCATAGTAGCTGGGTAGCGCCGCTGCCAGGGGAGCGTCGGCTTCCGCAGACAGGCTGGGCAGCATCAAGCGCTCCAGACGATCGATGCGTCGTCCGTTGTAGAGCAGCGAAAGCAAGCGATGCGCGCTCTCCAGGCGCCCGTCGGCGATGGCCCCCACCTCGTGGAAGCGCCGCAGGCCCACCAGCGCCGCATCTCGTCCGCGCTGCTTGCGAGGCTCCAGAGCTTGATCCAGCGCCGCGAAGTAGACCTCTTCGAGCTCGGCGTCTCCAGCCATCTCCTCGGGGAGCTTGGTCTGACGCATGAGCTCGACCATGCGCAGATCGGCCAGACCTGCCTGGATCGCCACCACGCCCTTCGCGTAGCCGTGGAGCGCCGCGCCTCGCTTCGACAGCGAGTCGACCGCCTTCGCCTGCTCCACGATCCACGGCGCGAGTCGCGTGGTCAGGAACCCCGCGAAGCGAGTCTTGTCGTAGGGCGGCTCGAGCCGCGGAGGATCTCCCGCCAGGCGAGCCAAGCGCGCGGCGACGCCGAGGCCGGCCAGCACCTCTCGAACCTCGGGGGACGGATCGACGGCGCCGCTGGCCGGTTCGACCAGGACGTCGGCGCACTCGATCGGAGAGAGCTCCGCCACCAGCGCGCGCAGCAGCCCTGGCTCCACCCCTGGACAGCTCTCCCAAGCCAGCAATCGGGTGGGCGTCGACAGGCGTTCCGCCAGCGCGACCGTCATTTCCCCGGGGCACTCCTCTGCGGCCACGGGCTCTGCCAGCCGCTGGCACTCGGCGCTCGGCTCGGGGATGATGCTCACCGGCGGCTCCAGGACGGGAGCCGCGGGCTGATGACTAGGCGTCGGTGCAGGCGCGGGCTCGGGGGAGGCCGGAGCCGGAGGGGGGGTCCCGGCGCAGGCAGAGACGAGACTCAGCAGGGCAACCGCGTGCAGCGACTTCATGGCCGCCGACCTTACACCACCGAAGCCGACCTGGGGCCAGCGGACACGACGCGGGTGACACGGGTCAGGCGGCGGGGATCGCGGCAGAGAACCTGACCGCGCCCTTCTCGCAGAGTTCGGCCAGCAACCTGAGCGCGCGCTCCCGCGGCAAGCCCGAGACGTCGACGGCCTCTTCCGGGGTCATTCCCCGCTCCAGCCTGGACAGCAGGTAGGCGTGTTCGACGGTCTCCGCCTGGAGCAACGGCGCGCTGTACTCGATGCGCCCCGCCAGGCCGAAGCAGGCACGGGTGAGCTCGGGCAGGAAGCCAGGCAAATGGTCGAGCCACCGGCGCAGCTCGGGAGACAGACCGGCCTCGGGTTCGCCACCCGCCGAGAACAAATCCTCGAGGAGATGCAAGCAGGCGACGAGGCGCTCGCGATCGCCCAGCACCGGCGGCGGACAGGGCTCCGTGCGCGCGACGCCGCTTGGGGGCGGTGAGTCGTCCGCCGCGAGCACACGGTGCGTTGGGTGGTGGTCCACCCCGCGAGCACGCATGGGGCCGGAGTAGCGCGGGACGATGGGCAAGGCCCGGGCGCTGACGCTCGGCGGAAAACAGGAGGGCGTGACGCAAGGAGTCGGAAGCTCACGGCGCACGTCGGGGGTCATCACGCGGAGTCGCGCGTGGCTCGAGCGCTCGTCTTCATCGAAAGCCGACTCGCAGGCCTCGACCGTGTCACGCAGCACCTCGGCGAACTCGTCGACGCTGGAGAAGCGCCCGGCCGGGTGCTTGCCGAGGGCGCGCTGGATCACCTCGTTGACTTCCACGGGGATCCACGGCGCGTAGTCCATGACATCGGGCGCCGGCTCGTGCACGACCCGATACAGGATCTGCATGGGGTCCTCCGCGTCGAACGGGACGTGTCCGCAGAGCATCTCGAACGCGAGGACGCCGAGCGCGAACTGATCCGCAGCTGGGCCGATGTCCGAGCGGCCCTGCGCCTGCTCGGGCGACATGTAGTCCGGCGTCCCGAGGATCACCTGATGTCGGGTCAGCGAGCGGCCTCGCACCTTGCAGATCCCGAAGTCCAGCAGCTTCACCCGCTGCTCGAGGCCATCGACCAGCATGATGTTGTCGGGCTTGAGATCCCGATGCACGATGCCAGCGCGATGGGCAGCGCTCAGTCCCTGGGCGATCTGAGTAACCAGCCTCACGGCCTCGTCGGCCGCGAGTGCCCCCCGACGATGCAGGAAGTCGCCCAGGCTCTCCCCCTCGAGTAGCTCGAGCACCAAGTAGGCGTCGCCCCCAGGCTCGAACGACGAGTCCAGCAGACGAACCACGCTGGGGTGAGTGACTCGCTCCAGCGCGTGCGCTTCCAGTTCGAAGCGCGCCAGCACCTCTGGACTCGCCGCGAGATCGCGGGCCAGCAGCTTGATGGCGACCCGCGCTGTGCTGTGGAGATCCACCGCCTCGAACAAGACCCCCATGCCCCCGCCATTGATACGCGACTGCACCTGGTAGCGTCCGCCGAGGACGCGGCCCAGGAAGTCGTTGGAGTCGGCGGGTTGTGCGGTCATCGCAGCGAACCAAAGCAAGCGCTGGGCCACATCCCCGGCCACCTCCGATCCGGCCAGTTTGGCCACCTGGAGCGTCGCCCTGGGTGCGGCCAGCGCCACCCACTTGACGATCGGTGTCAGCCCGTCGCGTTCTGCGACGAGCTCGAGCATCCCGGGCGCGCGACCCACAAAGCGTTGCCCAACCGGCGTGGCGCTGAGTACGCTGCTCACACTGCCGAAACTCGGCGGTTTTCCCCTCGCCCCCTCCCGAACCTGCGTTGAGCTCCGAGGACCAAGCTGCGCCGTTCTCCACCCACGTGTCCCGGGCCCTGGCCGGTCTGAAGGGGCAGTCGCAGTGATCGTGCTCGCGTTGGCTCCAGATCACCTGGGTCCCGAGCTGACGGCGCGGCTCGAGCAGCTGGGGCATCGACTGGTGACCGAGGCCGAGAGCCCGGACGTCGTGCTCTGCCCGCCTCGCGAGGATACCGAGCTGCTGCGCCAGCGTTTCCCCGAGGCGTGGCTAGTGGAGCTGCTGCCTCGGGACGGCGATCCCCGTCTCGACCTCGACGACAGCTGGCCGCTCGGCAGCCCTGAACTCGAGCGACGCATCCGCGTTGCGAGCGACCGCAGCCTGCTTCGGCGCGAGGCCCAGCTCTACCGGGAGATGGTCGAGACGTCTCCGGCAGGAGTATTCCGCACAGAAAAAAATCGACTCAGCTTCGTGAACGACGAGTTCTGGCGCATGCTCGAGTACGAAGCCGCCGACGAGTTGCTGGGTCAAGACGTGGTGACGCAGTACGCCGATCCGGGTGACTGGCAGTCCCTGGTGGAGCTGTTGAAGCAAGGGCGGCGCGTGAAGGCCTTCGAGATCACGGCGCTCACTCGGCGCGGTCGACATCGACGACTGCTCTTGTCAGCCAACCGGGTGGGCGACTCCGTCGTGGGATCGCTGGTGGACGTCACCCAGGTCAAGCGGGTGGAAGCCGATCTGCGCGCCAGCGAGGAGCTGACCGAGCGCCTGCTCGAGGCCGTGCCTGGCGGCGTCGTGTTCGTCGGACTGGACGGCAGCGTGGGCATGGGCAACGCAGAGGCGCAGCGCATACTCGGGCTGACCTACGATGAGCTGACCCAGCGCTATGTCAGCGACTTCGAGCCGGACACGCTGCGCGAGGACGGTACGCCGTTGCCCGCCGAGGAGTACCCGGTGAGCCAGGCGCTGCTCACCGGGCGAGAACAGCCTCCGATGGTGGTCGGCGTGCGCACACCCGACGGTCAGCTGAGCTGGGCGGTCTTCAAAGCGGTCCCGGTGCGTGATCCCGAGACAGGCGACCCAACGGGGGCGCTGGTCACGATCCTCGACATCACCGCGCGCAAGAAGGCCGAAGAGAGCGTGCAGCGCAGCGAGAATCGCTACCGTGAACTCGTGGAGCGCTCCCCTGATCCGATCTCCATCGTCGTCGCGGGAAGGATAGCTTTCGCCAACCAGGCCGCGCTGGATCTGGTTCGTGCACGCGCTGCGAATGACGTGATCGGTCGCTGGGTGTTCGACTTCTTCGACCCGACGCGACGTGCTGCCTTGAAGCAGCGCTCGCTCGAGATCCTGGGTGGCGCGAGCCTGGCCCCCTTCGAGGAACACCTGGTGCGTCTGGACGGCACCGACGGCTGGGTCGAGCTGTCCGCGACCGCGGTGACATTCGAGGGCGAACGGGCCTTGTTCGTCTCGTCCCGGGACGTCACGGCGCGACGCGACGCGGAGAACCGACTGCGTCGCTACGAAGCCCAGATGCAGCATACCCAGAAGCTCGAGTCCCTGGGGATCCTGGCGGGCGGCATCGCCCACGACTTCAACAACCTGTTGGTCGCGATCGTCGGCAACGCTGACCTGGCGCGTCTACGACTCGGTGCTGCGTCCCCGGCGCTCGAGTGCCTCGACCGCATCCACGCAGCCGCCCAGCGAGCAACCGACCTGACCAACCAGATGCTGGCTTACTCGGGCAAGAGTCGCTTCGTCGTCACCGAGGTCGACCTCAGCCAACTGGTGGCCGAGATGAGCGAGCTACTTGGCAGCGTGATCTCCAAGCGTGCGCGCCTGCATCGCGACCTCGCCCCAGCACTGCCCCCGGTCGAAGCCGATCCCACCCAGCTGGGCCAGGTGGTGATGAACCTGATCACCAACGCTTCGGACGCCCTCGACGGTCAGGACGGCGACGTCTACGTCTCGACGCGCCTGGTGGACGTCGACCGCGGGTTCCTTCGACAGACTTACCTGGACGAGGGCCTGCCCGAGGGGCGCTACGTCTGCCTCGAGGTGCGCGACACCGGGTGCGGGATGGATGAGAACACGCGCACCAAGATC
This sequence comes from Myxococcales bacterium, assembly GCA_020430865.1. The sequence goes on along the minus strand of JAGQIY010000473.1, from coordinate 556 downwards.
TTCGACCCGTTCTTCACCACCAAGGCCACTGGACGCGGCCTCGGGCTCGCCGCCACGCTGGGTATCGTCCGTGGTCACCGCGGCGCCATGCGCATCGACACGGAACCAGGTTCGGGAACCCTGTTCCGGATTTATTTTCCATGTAGCAATGCACCATCGAGCCGCCCCCACAGCTACGCCACCAGCGTGCCTCCCAGGGCAATGGCCGACGCCGGTATCCTGGTGATCGACGACGAGGCGCCGCTGCTGGAGGTGCTCCGCGAGCAACTGACGGAGATGGGGTTTCGGGTGCTGACCGCTCAGAGCCAGCAACAAGCGCTCGAGCTGCTGGCCCGCGCGGAGTCGATGATCGACCTCGTGTTGCTCGACGTCAGCCTTTCCGGGGAGGACCCGAACCAGGTGCTGGAGCGGCTAGCTCTTACCTCGCAGCGCGTCGGGGTCGTGCTCACCAGCGGGTACACCGAGCACGAGATGCGCGAGCGCGTGGGTGGCCCGCTCGACCAAGTCGTAGCTTACCTCCAGAAGCCGTACACCCACGCCGCGCTCAAGCGCGTGC
>JAGQIY010000472.1 GCA_020430865.1 Myxococcales bacterium | reverse complement strand
TTGGGCGGTGGTTCATGGGTCTGTTCCGCTCCATCGCCGACGGCATCAAGGGCTTCCTGTCGCCCGTGGTCGACTTCTTCCGGGGCGTGGGGCGCGCCATCAAGGCCGTGTTCGACGCCATCGCGGACTTCGTCATCAAGCTCCTACGCAAGATCCCCGACGCGCTCTTGCCCGCGAGCCTCGAGCGCCTGAAGCGATCGCCGCTCTCGACCGAGGTCCGCACGGAGGACAGCTTCGCCGCGATCGGCGGCACCGAAAGCACGGCGGCTCGCTCGGAGGCGGCCACGTCCGCGATGCCGGCAGCGGCCGATGCAGCCGGACGCACCAACGAGTTCGCACAGCTCGAGGCGAACATGATGGCGTTCGCGAACGCGCAGGCGCAGCGGCAGGGCCAGGCGCCGCCGTTCCAGATCAACGTCCAGGTCGACGGCGAGACCATCGCCCGGGCCAACCACCGAGCCGAGCGCGATGTCGCGACGCGCTCCTTCTCGCCGGTGCCGGCGTACTGAGGTGACCGATGGGGATCGAGCTCGCCATGGTTAGACCTCCTCGCTGCGTGCTCGTGAACGTCACCAGCGGCGAGTCGATGGAGTGCCTCTTCAACCCGACGCAGCTCACCGAGAAGGTCCAGGTCAACTGGAGCCGGCTCGCGGTGCCCGGGCTCTCGCACCAGGTGCTGCAGTTCCAGTCCACGAGCAACCGGCAGCTCGCGGGCGTCGAGTTCTACGTGGATCGGTTCTTCGCGACCGAGCAGCCCGGCGAACCCGACGTCCTCGACTTCCGCGCGTTCATTCGCTCGCTCACGGTCCCGCCCGCCGGAACGGAGGGCGTCGTCGACACGGCGCCGCCGAGGACGCTCTTCATCTGGCCCGAGGTTGTGACCATCGAGACCGTGGTCACCGACGTGGAGTTTCAGTACCGGCAGCTCGGCGTGGACGGTCGCGTGCTCGTCTACGCAGCCACCGTGACCTTCGAGGAGCTCCTCAACGTGCGCGTGACCTCCGAAGAACGCCGAGGGGAGGTGTGACGTGCCACCGCGTGTAGGCTCCAGGTACGGCTTCAGCCTCGGCGTGCGCGACGACGCTGGGCTCTTGCAGCTCACCGATCGCGAGCCGTACCGATTCCGGGCGCACGCCGACAACCGCGTCCATGTGGCCGTGCAGGGCGACACCTTCTGGGCTCTCGCCGGCCGCTACTTCGCACCGCTGCCCCGCGCCTGTGGCTACTGGTGGGCGGTCGCGGACTTCCAGCCCGATCCGGTCGTGGACCCGACGCTGATGCTCGAGCCCGGGCGACGAGTCTTCATCCCCAGCCTGCGCGTGCTCACCGACGTCATCCTCGGCGAGGCCGGGCGAAAGGAGCGCGCGTGACCAACCCCGTCTTCGACCGCAGCGCCCCGGGAGTCCGCATCACGCTGCTGGCAGATGAGAAGGCCGGCAGCGGCGAGCCCCTCGACCTCGCCGGTCGCATCATCGGCTTCACCTTCGAGGACGCCGAGAAGAAGGCCGACAAGGTCTCGCTCCAGCTCGACAACTTCGATCTCGCGCTGTTCGACCGCGAAGACTTGCTGGGCGGCGCCGTGCTCGAGGTGTCGTGGGGCTACCCGGGGAACATGTCCGTTCCACGCCGCGTGGTCGTCAAGAAGCTCAAGGGCTTCAGCACGCTCACGGTCGAAGGCCAGGCTCTCTCGGCCCTCATGAACCGCGAAGCAAAAACTCGAAGCTGGGAGAACGTCACCCGCTCCGAGGTCGCCCGTCAGGTTGCCGAGGAACACGGCTACGAGGGCCAGTTCATCGACATCGACGACACCGAGGAGACGCTCGACGTTGTCAACCAGACCGCGGAGACCGACGCCCGATTCATGCGACGCCTTGCCGCCCGCGAGGAGCTCGAGTTCTACGTCGACGACGGCGGCTTCCACTTCCACGAGCGCCGGCAACACGCGGCACCGACGCACGTCTTCACCTGGTACGCGGACCCGGGCCGGGGCGACGTCATCAGCATCAACGTCGAGTCCGACCTCGTGCGCCGAGCTGGACGCGTGAGCGTTCGCGGGCGAGATCCGCTCCAGCGCACGACCGTCGAGGCGTCGACGACCAGTGCGTCTGCGGATCGCTCGACAATCAGCGAAGTGATCGAGGTCGTCGATCCGGAGACGGGCTCGACGTCGCTCCAGACGCGCAACGCCACCGCCAGCGTCCAGCCGACCTCGGTGACCAACGCTTCGAGAGCCCAACGCGAGTCCGAGGCTCGGTTTCGCCGAGCCGAGCGCGAGACGGTGAAGCTCTCGCTGCAGGTCGTAGGCGATCCAACCCTGCACGCCAAGAGCATCGTCGAGGTGCGCGGCATCTCGAGTCTGCTCTCGGGCAAGTACTACGTGAACGACGTCAAGCACGTCATCTCGTCGTCGGGGTACGTCTGCGAGCTCAAGCTCACCCGGGACGGCACCGGTCGTCGTGCCCGAGCGGTCGCAGCAGCGCA
>JAGQIY010000471.1 GCA_020430865.1 Myxococcales bacterium | reverse complement strand
TCCGCCAGCGTCACCACTTGCTCCGTCCGCCCTCCATCGACGGCGGTGACCACGACGCGATGCTCCCCGGGGTTCACCGGGATGGCGACGCCGAAGCTCGCGCTCGACACCGGCTCGCCGTCTCGCTCGACGCGCGTACCGGCCGGCGCCCCCGGCGGAAGACTCAGAGTCAGACGTGGCAAGCGCGCCTCCAGCGCGGCCGCGCGCTGCCTGGCGATGGGGATCCGCTCGTCACCCGGCGACATCGAGGCCGCTGCCTCGAGGAAATGCGCCCAGCTGCTCGCGATCTCGCCCTGGCGCTCCTCGCACAGGGCGAGGTTCAGCAGCGTCCCCGACGCGTGCTTGAGGCGCAGGCTCTCCCTGAGCTTGGGGCAGGCGGCGGCGTAGTCACCCTCCTTCATGTCATCCCGCGCGCTCTGAAAGAGCGCGGTGGCTTCCGCTGCCGCGTCAGCGCGACACGGCGCAGGGCTGAGTCCAATTGCGGCGCCGATCGCAACGACGCTCACTGAGACCCAGACGTTCGGCTTCTTGCGATGGCTCATCAGTACTGACGGTCGAAGGGGTCCGCGGTGGGCGCAGGCTTCGGGAAGGCCGCGCTCGGCGTCGGTTCAGCCGTAGCACGCCCCGTCGCCGTGGCGGTAGGCCTGGAGGCGGCCGGGCTCGTCGCGGGAGTAGCTGGTCGCGGCGCGGCCACGCGTGGCTGCGTCGTCGCCCGGGGCGTCGCCCCGGATTTGACCACGGAAGCACTCGGGGCGTCGAGGTGCGTCGGCTCGGCGCTGGTGCTCGGCGCGGCGACGGCGCTGGCCACGACAGGACTCGGGGTCCTTTCGCTCGCCGAACTCTCCGGCTCCGGCGTCGCCGTCCGAGCCGTCGCTTCGACCCGCGCCGCGGAAGCGCGCGATGGCGGCGCTTCGACTTCGTCGCTGCTTGGATAGCCAAAGGCCAGAAACAGCGCCCCCGCGCACACGGCTGCTCCCAGGGCGATCCAGGGCCAACGAGATCGCACCTCCTGCCCAGCGCCCGGCTGCGTGCGGCTGAGCGTCGCGCTGGCCAGCGTCTCGCTGGAGGTGGGCGCGCTGGCGGGCAACGTCGCCGACTCGTCGGACGCGACCACCAGGGTCATGGGCAACGACGCTTCCGGTTCGCTCTCGGCGAGGGCTGCGCGCAGCGCGTCCGCGAAGTCTGCCGCCGAGGCGAAGCGCTCATCCTTCTCGAATTTCAGGGACTGGTCGATCACCTGAGCCAGCGCGATGGGGACCGACGCGTCGACCTCCCGAAGCAGCGGCGCCTCGCGCGTTGCCGCATGGATCAACATCAGGTTGGCGTTGCGCGCCTCGTGTACGTAGCGTCCGGTGATGGCGAAGAACAGCGTCGCCCCGAGCGCCCAGATATCCGTGCGGCCCGAGACCTCCGGCCAGTTCGCCTCCGCCTGCTCGGGGGCCATGAAGGCGGGAGTCCCCATGGCGTTGCCGGTGAGGGTCACGCTGCCTGCTCCCTCCTCGATCAGCCGCGCGACGCCGAAGTCGAGCAGCTTGGTGCCGACGTGGTTCCCTTGCTCGTCCTCCTGGAGGAAGATGTTGTCGGGCTTGATGTCGCGATGCACGACGCCCTTGGCGTGCGCCACGTCGAGCACCTCGAGCACGTCGCACGCGATCTTCACCAGCGCGCCGTAGTCGAGCGGAGGCTCCCGGCGCAGCCTCGTGTCCATCGACTCCCCCTCGAGGAGCTCGACGACCAGGTACGTCGTCTTGGTGTTGGGATCGATGTCGTCGTCGAGCACACGGAGCGCGCCCGGATGCTCGACGGTGTTGGCGACGTAGCCTTCCCTGCGGAATCGGTCTCGCATCGCCAGCTGCATCGCCAGCTGGGGGTGGAGCACCTTGATGGCGGCGCGACTGCGGTTGCGATGAGTCGCCGCGTACACCGCAGCCATGCCGCCGACCCCGAGCAGCTCGTCCAGGTGCCACTTCTCGTTCAGCGTGGTGCCGACGCGCTCTCTCGCCAGAGCCAGGATTGCAGGGTCGGTGTTCACGACAACTCAGAAGTATCGCCCGAGGCGCGCCGGTCGGCAGCCCGGCACCGAGAGCCAATGGAAAACCAGGGGATAGACAGGCGCTCACCTTTCCCCACATGCTCGGTCGACCCAAGCCAGCGGGATTGTTGGGGGAGAGGGGCGCTCACGGCAGGTAGCCGAAGGAGCCGATATGTTGCCGCCCGGTCGTGCTTCCGTTTCCCCACATCATGAATCCGAGCTGATCTCTGCTTCAATTGGCAACTGAGACGGGGACTGACCGACCGGGCCTCACCTATGCTGAGTTCGCGCGGCGGCGATTCGCTCGTTCGCGCCTTCCCGAGGAGCACGCCATGAGTGGCCCGATGACGTTTCAGGTGAACACGGGGAACCCCCAACAAGATCAACAGACGCTGGCCCAGTACCAGCAGAGCTATGCCGCCCAGGGCATGCAGATGACGGCGCAGCCGCTGCCGAGCGGCGGCTATCAGGTCACCGTGACACCAGCAGGCGCGTCTCCCAGCGCGCCTGCATCCAACAAGAACTTCGGCGCCACCATGCCCCTCGAGGCGGTGCCCGAAGCCCAGGCCATGCTGGCGGCCGCTCACGCCGCTCAGCAAGGCCAGCAGCCCCAGGCGCCTCCAGCTCAGAGCGCCCCCCCTCAGGCTTCTCCCCAGGGATACGGCCAGGCGCCTTGGCAACAGCAAGCTGCGCCCCAGGCTGGCTATGCGGCGCCGCCGGTCGCCGCGGCGCCGGCTCCGCAAGCTCCGCCCGCCCAGCAGGCCGCGCCGGCGCAGCAAGCCGCCTATGGACAGCCTCCAGCCGGCTACGGTCAGGCCGCGGGCGCCTACGGTCAGGCGGCGGGCGGATACGGTCAAGCGGCGGGCGGATACGGTCAGGCCGCTGGCGCCTACGGCGCCGCCATGGGCGGCGCGATGGCGGGCGGCGCGATGGCAATCGGCGGGGGCGGCTTCGCCCCGGGCGCTGCCGCAGGGCAGCAACAGG
>JAGQIY010000470.1 GCA_020430865.1 Myxococcales bacterium | reverse complement strand
GCAGGCCTCGTATTGCTCATCCAGCTCCTCGGCGCGCTCGGCGCCGATGGCCTCCTGGGCGAGCGCGAAGAACTCGGTCTCTTCCTCCCCCACGTGCTGCTCGAAGACCGCGAGCAGCGACTCGGCGGCTTCCCCCCACCCCGGGTGGTCGAACGAGTACCCCGACAGGCAGCCGACGAGCACCTCGAGTTTTCGCGCGGACTCGTCGTGCTGCTCGGCCATGCCATAGGTCAGCCCGCGAGAGCGCAGCGCCGGGTACAGGACCTCCATCTCGCCCCGCTCGTGGCCAATCAGCTGCACCCGCAGCGTGGGGAACAGCAGCGACCGCACCTCGATCTCCGAGGTGCTGGAGAGGCGCTTGAGGAGCCTGACCAGATCGCGATGCTCCGAGGTCAGCGTCCGGAAGATCCCTTTGAGGGTTTGTGTGTTCGTCGCCTCATGGACTGCCTGTTCCATCGTTCTCCTCCGCTCCGTGGCACTGCAGCAACCCGCGTGCCAGCGTCGGAGCCCCGCTTTCGGCGGCATCGAGCCACGGCGGCTCGCGCTGCGGGGAGACGGATCGAGACATCGCGCTCAGTTCGCCTCGCCCCCCGGCCAGGTGAAGCGGAAGGTCGAGCCATGGGCACCGTCGGACTCCACCCACGCACGACCGCCACGCAGCTCAACCAGCTTGCGCACCACGGCCAGCCCGATGCCCGTCCCCGCCGCAGACGAGTTCTGCAGCGTCTGGAAGATCCCCCAGATCCGATCTTGCATTGCCTCGGGGATCCCGGGCCCGTTGTCCCGCACGAAGAACACCGGCGCACCTTCCCCCAGATCGACTCCGATCTCCACCTCGGGCCTCGAGCGGCTGGCGTGCTTGAAGGCGTTTCCGATCAGGTTCATGAAGACCTGCTGCAGCTGCGTGCGATCGCTGAGCAGCACGAAGTCGTCTCGGATGTGGATCGCGGGTTGAATTTCGGGGGAGAGCAGGCTCACCACGTCCGCCACCAGCTCACCCACCTTGATCATCTCTGGCAGGTTGTTCGAGCGCCCGACGCGGCTGTAGTCGAGCACGCCGTCGATCAGCTGGTCCAGGCGCTTGACCCGCTGGCGGAGCATGCGCAGGTGCTCGGCACCTTCCTGGCTGATTCGCTCCCCCATGTCCTCTTCGATGAACTCCGACAGGTGACCAATCCCGCGCAAGGGCGCCTTCAGATCGTGAGAGACGATGTACGCGAACTGATCGAGCTCGCGGTTGCTGCGTGCGAGGCGCTCGATCAGGTTCTGAGCCTTGGTGAAGAGCGCGGCGTTGTCCATGGCGATGGCGGCCTGAGCCGTGATCCCGACGACGAGCTGCTCGACGTGCTCGGTGAAGATCCCCGGCTCCTTGTGGCCAAAAAACAGCCCGCCCAGCACCTCACCGCCGCGACCGCGCACGGGCACCGCCATGTAGCTCACCACCGGCAGGTGCCCCTCGGGCATGCCGTGGTATGGCGCGTTCTTCCCGTAGCGCGGATCCTCCCGGATAT
>JAGQIY010000469.1 GCA_020430865.1 Myxococcales bacterium | reverse complement strand
GATCCCGGGCAGGATTGTATCGCTCCCATGTGGAAGCTCTCGATCGCCGATGATCAGGCCAATACGACGGTCGTCAATCTGACGCGCGACGAGTACACCGTTGGTCGTGCGGAGGACAGCACCGTGCGACTCACCGAGCGGAACATCTCGCGTCGGCACGCCCGTTTGTACAAGAACGGCGAAGGCTGGGTCATCGAGGACCTCGAGAGCTACAACGGCTGCTACGTCAACGGCACGCGGATCGGCGGGGGTCACCGGCTCGAGCATGGAGACCTGATCCAGCTCGGCGACTACCGGCTCGAGGTGATGGACGAAGCCGTGGCCGGCGTCGGCCAGGGGAAAAACGCGACCATCCCCGCGGTCCCGAAGAGCCAGGCGCTGCTCGGGCAACCCGATCGGCTCGTGATGCTGGTCGGACCCACGCCGGGGCTCGAGTTCCCGCTCACGGAAGACACGCTCACGCTCGGTCGCGGTGAGGAGTGTCAGATCTCGATCAACCACAGCTCGGTCAGCCGTGTTCACGCCGAGATCCGACCCGCGGGGCGCGGACGCTACGAGATCCTGGACAAGAACAGCGCGAACGGTGTCCGCATCAACGGTGTCGAGCTCCAGCGAGGACTGGTCGACGCGCGCGACAACGTCGAGCTGGGCGACGTCGTCCTGAAGTTCATTCCCGCAGGGCAAATCTACAAGCCGGGCGCCGACGAGAGCCAGCAGATCGACGCCATCAGCCCGGCAGCGCTCGAGCGCATCAGCCCGCTGCCGGGGCTCGACAGTCCCGCGCCGTCCTCCGGTATCCCCGGGGCACTGAAGGTCGTGCTGGCAGTGCTCGGTCTCGGCGTCCTCGTCGTGCTCGGCATGCTCACGCTGGGTGGCAAGTCCGAGCCGGAGGACGACGGCACCACCACGCAGGCCACCGTCGATCCTGCGGCTCAGGCCTTGGAAGAAGCGAAGGAGTTGCTGCGGAAGAACGATCTCGAGGGCGCGCACAAGCGGGTGACCGAGGGCATCCCCGAATCGAGCAACGCGCGCCAGTCCGCTGACTTCCGCGAGATCGAGGGCAAGTGGGCGGACTCGCTGTTCGACGAAGCGGCAGCCGAGACGGATGCGACCAAGCGCCGGGAGATCCTCGATCGCATAGCCAAGTCGACCAGCGTCGACAGTGCCCGACGGAAACGCGCCGCCAACGAGATCGCGAAGCTCGACGGCGACGGCGTCGACGTGAACGAGCTCCCATCCGTCCCGAAGCCGGAGACGAGCGCTGGCGCGCCGAGCTCCCCCGCCTCGTCTGGAGGTCTGGTGCGCAAGAACCCGTTCGGCGACAGCACCGCCAAGCCTCAGCCAACGGAGAAGCCCGCGCCAACCAGCGGCGGCAATGGCAGCGCAATCGACGACGCCGCGAGCGGCGATCGAGAGAAGAAGACGCGCGCGAAGGCGGCGCTGCTGGCCAAGGCAAACGCGGGGAGCGCGACCAAGCAAGATCTTCGTGTGCTGCGCGCCCTGTGCCGCCAGCTGGGCGACGGAGGCTGCGTGGCCAAGGCCTCTGCCATGCTCGCCAGCGCGCCTGAGTGACGAGCGGACAAGGACGCTCGAAGGTCAGATGAAAGCCGAGCCGCCGGTCATCGTACAGGGTCCCGAGCTGCGGCGGCCCTGGCGTGTGTTGACGTCTTCACCGGTGCTCGCCGTGCTGGTGGTGCTCGGGCTCGGCGCGCTCTCGCACCGCGTGCCGACCCTCCAGCGCATCGCGCTCTTCGATCCGTTGCCGGAAGCGGAGACGGAGACGCCGAGCATCCCGGCGCCCGTGCTGGTGGAGGGCGAGTCGACGCTGGAGTCGGAGACGACCGAGCGTCCCGAGCTGGCGCAGCCAGAGCACGTCGAGATCCCCAAGGGCAGCCGCGGCCCGATCGCCGCAGAGCAAGGACCAGCGCTCGAACCCATCAACGTGGAGAAGCCCCCGGTGCCCATCGAGGATGCGTCCGGAAAAGCTCTGGATGGCTTCTACTCGGCGCTGGGCCGCGCGCAGCGCAAGCAGCCGGGCGGCATCGTGCGCGTCCTGCACTTCGGTGACTCCATCGTCACCTCGGACTACGTGAGCGGCACCTTGCGACGCAAGCTGCAGAAGCGGTTTGGCGACTCGGGTCACGGCTTCATGCTGATGGCCAACGCCTGGCCTGCCTATTTCCACAACGACGTGAGTCGCTTCGCGTCCAGCGGCTGGAAGGTGAGCCGCATCGTCGGACCGCTGTCGCCAGACGGCCTCTACGGCCTCGGCGGCGTCAGCTTCCGCGCTCCTCCGGGCTCACGCGCACGCTTCGGCACCGCCAAGAGCGGTCACTTCGGGCGCAACGTGTCGCGCTTCGAGGTCTCCTACATGCTGGAACCTGGCGGCGGCAAGATGCAGCTGAACGTCGACGGCAAGCAGTACAAGGTGCTCGACACCAGCTCGGGGGAGAAGCGAACGGCGGTCG
>JAGQIY010000468.1 GCA_020430865.1 Myxococcales bacterium | reverse complement strand
TGCCAGTATCTCACCCCGATCACGCGGCACCGGAGAGTCCGAGGCAGCACCATTCTCCCGTTGCTCGTGGCTGAGTACCGCGTAGAAGATCTTCAGCCACTGGCGGACTCTCTGCCCGTTGATGCCGTCGTCGATGAGTAGCCGCTCGACCTCGAGCGGAACGGAGCCGATCAAGACCCCGCCAGCATCCTTGGAGGCGCCCGCTCCGAGCAGCAACGACACGCTATCCGTCTTCAGCAGCGTGCCGATTCGTATTCGGAGGTCCTTGAGGAACTGATCCCACTTCGTCTGGAGCTTGCGCTTGTCCGCCTCTTCCGTGGGCTCCGTGGGAAACTGCTGGCGGATCGCCGCGAGCTGGTCGTCGCCTTCGATGTCGAAGGCAGCCTTGGACAAAGCCAACCAGGCGTCCTGAATGGGGGAGTCAGCGGGCATGTCACAGCACCTGTTCCAGTTCCTTGGCGACCCACTCGACGAAGCGGACGACCTTCCCCGGGGTCATGGGCGAGACGTCGAAGTTCTCGGTCCCCCGCTGGGAAGCGATCATCCTGCCGATATGGTCGCTCCGGACGTTGGACACGATGGTCTTCACGCGGATGCGGAACTCGGATGACAGCCCCAAGTACTCGCGGCCCAGATGCAGCGGCAGCGACCGACCGTAGAACTTGCACTCTGCGAGCAGCTTCACCTTCGCCGCCCGCGGCGAGATCCCTGCCTGACGGCAGCGGACAGCCTCGGCCCGTTCGACGAGGGCGACGTCGAGTTCATGGAGGACCTTGGAGCGGCCCTCCGAGCGGAGCGTGCTGTGCAGCTCGTATTCGGCACCGCTCGGGAGCTGCGCGTACACGAAGGTGTAAGGCACGCCGGGCGTGAAGATGAGCCCCGGCTTGGTCCGGAACACGAGGGTGGTCGCCGAATTGTCGTCGTGGTCGCGAACCTCGAACTGCGCGCCCAGACGAGCGAGGGCCTCGACGACGCACGCGAAGACGAACCCCTCGTAGAGGGAGTAGGCGCGTGACGCCGCGGTCAAGGAGGCGGCAGTCGCACCGACCTGCGTCGCTGCGTTGGAGATAGCAGTTGCGAGGGCAGCGTTCACCGGTCCTCCCACCTGAGGCGTGACGGGCGTGCCGAGAGCCGATGCAGATCGTCGCCTCCATACAGCGCGCACTCGCTGGCGACCTTGCCGAAGATGTCGGCGAGGTCGTCCACGGTTGCTCCGAAGCCGACCGCGAACGGCTCGAAGCGCTCGGCGAGAACGCCCTTCACGTCGACGAATTCGACCGACTGAACTCCGAGCCGGCGCTGCAACAGCTCGGTCGTCTCCTGCCACACGGCATAGCCCACCTGGACGCGCTCAAGCGTGATCCGAAGCGCGATTGCGAGCCGCTCGTCATCACCGAACTCCTCGACGCTGAGCCCCTTCTTCACCCTCCCGCTCTCGATGTCCTTCTCCACCATTCGCCCCGCCGCGAGCTCGGCTTCGATTTCGTCGGCAATCCAGCCGAGATCGGACTCGCGCAGCGCGCCGAGAAGATGGGTCAGGTACTCGCGAGGGTGCTCTGGCATGTCGTCACCGCCTCAGCATCCAGTTACTCCAGCCGCCACTTCTCGGAGACGCCAGCCAGGAGCTTGTTCAGCTCGGCGACCAGCTCCTCGCTGGGCTTCTCGCCCTCGGCGGTCAGCGTGATGCGGAACGAGAAGTCGAGCTCCGCGGCGGCGCGCTTGAGGTCGGGGACGATCGCTGCGAAGTCCTGGAGCTGCTGAGCCGAGAGCTGGGCCTCGGCGAACAGCGACGCCTTGGGCATCCGGACGCGCACGTCCGCGAACCCCTTGCCGGTCGGGAGGGGCTTCGTCGGGTCGGCGAGCGCGAAGAGGCCCCGTGCGAGGGCGGCCTCGACGGCCTTGCGGAACACGTCGTCAGGCAGACGGCGGCCCTTGGACTCTTCGAGCTTGGCCTTGAGCTTGCCGACGGTCGGGGACGGGCTGGTCCAGACCTCCTTGGTCGCCGAGGAGACCAACTCGGCCGGGTTGATCTCGACGAGTTCGACGATCCGGAAGCGAACGCGGTCCATGCCGTCGGGGCCGCACGGCCAGGTGCCGTCCTCGACGACCTCGAAGAGGCGGGCGCCCAGGGCCTCGGAGACAGCGTCCCGCAACAGCACCCACGGCACCGCGTGACCTCGCCGGGTCGAGATCGCTTTGGCGATCGCGGCGAGGCCGCCCTGTCCCTCGCTCCACGCCTCGGCCAGCTCCTTCGGGCCGAGGTCCGCGCCCCGGACCGGGGGCGGCGGGACCAGTAGCTCCATGTCGTGGGCGAGCGGGCCCTCCGGCAGCGCCTGGCGAAGGAACACCTTGCCGTCGCTGCGGGCCATGAGCATCCCGCGCTGGATCGCGGCGCGCACGGCCTTGTCGATGACTTCCGGCGAGGTGACCTGCGGCGCGTGGACACCGTCGAAGAAGCCCTCGACGCGTTCCAGGCTGAGCGGCGCGGAGTCGGCCTCCCATAGCCCTTCGCAGTGGTCGGGCAGCAGGAGGTCCGGCTGCACCTCGTGGAGCGCCGCGAAGGCGACCGGGACGACCTCGGCCTCGGGCCGCGCCAG
>JAGQIY010000467.1 GCA_020430865.1 Myxococcales bacterium | reverse complement strand
TACCGCGCGTACGTGGGCAAGGACGGACAGCCCGCAGACTACGCGGAGGACAACGTGCCGTATCACCCGAAGCACGTCTTGAAGCTGCCGACGGAACCCCTGGAGAAGGGCGACTTCGTCATGGTGACTGGTTTCCCCGCGAATACAAATCGCCTCGCGACCGCCTTCGAGGTGCAAGAAGCCGTCGAGTGGTACTATCCGAAGCGCGTCGCGTTGTGCGAACACTACCTGCCAGTGCTCGCAGCGGTCGGCAAGCAGGACCCGGACGCGGCACTCAAAGCCACGCCGTGGGTGCGCGGCCTGGGCAATGTCCTCACCTACACCAAGGGCGCGCTGGAAGGCCTGACTCAGGGGGGCACCGCCGAGCTCAAGCGGAAGGACGAGGCCGCGCTCAGGGCGTTCATCGACGCTGACGCGGAGCGCAAGGAGAAGTGGGGTGACGTCTTCGAGCGCATTCAGGAGCTGGAGCAAGAGCGCGAGAAGACCAGAGAGACCGACGTCGCGCTGTTCGAGCTCTCGCGCCTCTCCACCCTGCTGGGCGCCGCCGAGGAGATAGTCCACATGGCCGAGGAGCGTCCCAAGCCCGACGCCGAACGTGACCCCGGCTTCCAGGAGCGCGACTTCAAGCAGAAGAAGCAGGCCATGGAGTCCCTGGACAAGCGCTACAGCAAGCCCCTGGACCAGCGCCTGCTCTACGAGGCGCTTCTCCGCGCGGCAAAGCTACCGAAGGCACAGCAGCCGAAGCTCGTCGCGCACTTCGTCGGGAATGGCAAGCTGGACGAGGCGAAGCTGAGGCAGAAGGTGGACGCCGCCTTCGAAAAGACGAGGCTCGGCGATGCCAGGCAGCGAGTGACACTGCTCGAGAAGGCCAGCCTCGCCCAGCTCGGGCGCGATCGGGATCCGCTGATTCGGGCGGCGCTGGTGCTGCGCCAAGACCTGGAGGCGAAGGAACAGCGGACGTACGCTCACGACGGCGCCTGGGCGCTGATCGGACCGAAGTACTTCGCGGCGCTCAAGGCCTTCAAGGACGCGCCGATCGCACCCGACGCGAACCGCACCCTGCGCATCACCTATGGCACCGTGCGTGGCTACTCACCCAAGCCTGGAGCGCCAGTCTACGAGCCGTTCACCACCGTCGATCAGGTCAAGGCGAAGATCACCGGCAAAGAGCCGTTCGATCCACCTCCGCGCCTCGCGAAGGCCATCGACGCGGGCAAATTCGGCCCTTATGCCTCGAAGTCGCTGGGCACGCTGCCCGTCGACTTCCTCGCGGATTTGGACATCTCCGGAGGTAACTCGGGGTCTCCGACGCTGAATGCCAAGGGAGAACTGGTGGGGCTCGCGTTCGATGGCAACTACGAAGCGATGGCGAGCGACTGGCTCTTCATGCCAGCGATCACGCGCAGCATCCACGTGGACATCCGCTACGTGCTGTGGCTCATGGACGCGGTGGACCACGCCGACGAATTGCTGAAGGAAATGGGCGTCACGCCCAGCATCGACTAACCTGCTCCCATGGACGAGCTCGAAGCCAAGCAGGTGAGCGCCCTGGAGAAGACCTCGGCAGAGGCCGGGAAGCGCCTGAAGCAGCACCTCGCGGTGCTCGGACCTCACGAGCAGCGCCTGGTGGTCGCGCTGACGGCGCAGGTTCAGAGCCTGCTCAGCGTTGGCCAGCTGGCGCTCTTCGGCTACGACGCCGCGCAGGAGGGCCATACGGGCTTCTCCAGCATGAAGCTCGCCCCGGCGACGGCGGCGTGGACTCAGGCAGCCAGCCGAGCGAAGAGCGCAGTGATCGTCATCGGGATGGTCGCCTCGACGCTGGCGGATCTCGTCGAGCAATTCCTCGCGGAATTAAGCGGTTCGCACCCCGACGTCGAGCTCCACCGCCGCAGCGACGGCCAGGAGTGGGCTCGACAGATCGAGACGGTCTTCGATATCGACCTCGGCCCGGACGCCCGCGCTGCCCTCGCCTCCATCGTCGACGTCCGTCGAGCGTTCACCTCGGACCTCGACGCCCTCCCGCCAGGGCTCGGCCTGGTGCAGTACTACTCCGCCTGGCCGCCGGTCGTCATCATCCTTGCGGAAGCAACCCTGGCCAGAGTGGCCACCAGGAAGAAGGCCTGACGAAGCCCATGCTGGAACCAGAGCAGCTCCGCCCTCACTACCGCGCCTTCCTCGGCTCCACCGAGCGTGTGCTGCTGACCGGGCACTCCCACCAGGCCTGGCCAGACGTCGCCCGTGAGGGCGTGCTCGAGGCGTTTGACGACGCGGCGCGGCTGGTCGACGACAAGTGGGGGCCCGCCTTCGAGCGGGCGAACGAGCTGAGGGTCTACGTCGCAGCCCAGCTGGTTGGCGCGCAGCCCGATGAGGTCGCCCTGGGCCAGAACACCCACGAGCTGGTGACGCGCTTCCTCTCGGCGCTCGACCTGAAGGCGCGACCTCGCTTGGTGACCACGGGCGGGGAGTTTCACAGCATGCATCGCCAGCTGACGCGCCTCGCAGAGGCAGGCGTCGAGGTGCGGCGTGTCGACGTAGAGCCTCTCGAGAGCCTGAGTGAGCGCGTCGCCGACGCCCTCGACGAGCGCACCGCCGCGCTGCTGATCTCGAGCGTGCTCTTCGAGACGTCGTCTCGCGTGGCCGGCCTCGCCGAGTTGGGGGCACGCGCTCAGCGCCTCGGGATCGAGGTGCTGGTCGATGCCTACCACGGCTTCGGAGTGATGCCGCTCAGTCTCCGGGAGCTCGGCGGTGAACACGTCTTCGTCACCGCTGGGGGCTACAAGTACGCGCAATGGGGCGAGGGGTGTTGTTTCCTCCGGGTACCAAAGACCTGTGAGCTGCGTCCCGTCTACACGGGCTGGTTCAGCGACTTTGCCAACCTGGATCGTGGCCGCGACGCCTCGCGCATAGGGTACGGGGAGTCACCCGCGGATCGCTTCGCGGGCAGCACCTATGACCCGGTCAGCCACTACCGCGCCGCGCGGGTGATCCGCTTCTTCCGCGAGCTCGGACTCGAGATCTCCGAGCTTCGGCAACTCAGCCTGCGCCAGACCGGGCGCTTGATGGACGCTCTCTCTGCCGCCGGGCTCGGCGAGCAGATCCTCACGCCCAGCGAAGGCGAGGCGCGGGGTGGCTTCGTGGCGCTGCGTACGCCCCACGCCTCCGCGGCAACTCGCGCGCTGCGAGAGCGTGGGATCTACGTCGACTCCCGAGGAGACGTGCTGCGCTTCGGACCGGCGCCCTATCTGCTGGACGAGGAGCTAGACCGGGGAGTCCAGGAGTACGTGAGCCTCGCGAGCCACCTCCGCGGGTGATATAGCCTCGGCATGGCCATCTGGGACTTTCTGAAGCGTGCTCCCGCGCGCGACACGGAACAGGGACTCGAGGTCTGGATGGACCCCTCGGAGTTCTCCCAGGTCTACGCCATCATTCGCACGCTGCGAGCCAAGCGGGTCCTCGAGTGGGGCTCGGGCGGGAGCACGCGGACGTTGCTGGAACGCTGTCCCTTCGTCGAATCCTACACCTCGATCGAGCACGTTCCCGACTGGTACGAGAAGGTGAAGCGTGAGGTCCACGATCCCCGACTATCGCTGCACCTCGTGGAGCCCGACTCACCCCTTCCCGCGGGCGTGCCCTGGGAAGAAGAGAACGCCTGGCGAGTCCGCGCGGAAAGCGATCCGAGCATCATGCAGAGCTATGTCGCCAAGCCGGTGCAGCTCGGCGTGGAGGCAGACTTCGTCCTGGTCGATGGGCGCGCGCGAACCTTCTGCCTGAAGACTGGCTGGGATCTCCTGCGTCCCGGCGGGATCCTGGTGCTCCATGACGCCCAGCGCGAGGAGTACCAGGAAACGGTGAAGAGCTTCCCCGACTACCACTTCTTCGAGCCGTGGACCCAGGGTCAGGTCGCGCTGATGCGCAAGCCCGACTGAGTTCACCTCAAGCCTTGTTCTTCAGCGTGGCCCGCAAGCGCTGGAGTTCCCCCACCATGTCCCAGGGCGTGAGCCTCCCGAGCAACCAGAGCGCGGCGAGCCATGCGCCTACCCAGGCCAGCGTGCCCACCGCGGCGCTCCAGACGGTTTCGGAACCGATCGGCTTGCGGACGGCGTAGTAGCTCCCGGCGAGCAACAGCGAGCCGAGGATGGCGAGCACGTTGTGCTTCAACACCTCTCGCGGGGTGATGCCGATCAAGCGCTTCAGTCCGTAGAACCAGGTGGGGAGGCAGCACATGATGGCGGCCAGGACGAGCCAGCTCACACCTTCCAGGCCGCCGAAACGCGCCGCTGGATACAGCCCGATCACGATGCAGAAGAAGCGCGGCAAGTTCATCTTGAAGTCGAAATCCGGGCGCCCCGTGGCGGCAAACACTGGGCCCGCAAGCGCCGCGAACGAACGCACGACGCCCCCGAGCACCAGGATGCGCACCAGCGGGATCGCCGGTGCCCACTTCTCTCCAATCACGAACGCGACGACATCCGGGACGGCGAAGTAAATGAACACGCTGACAGGTCCCGCGAGGAACAGCGTCAGACGCATCACCTTGATGAACGCGGCCTTCCGCTCCTCCGGAGCGTCCTGCAGCCGGCTATACATCGGCATCGCGATGCCACCGACGACATGAGTGATCGCGGTCGCGGGGGTGTTCGAGAGCTTGTACGCGTACTGGTAGACGCCCAGCGCGACGATCCCGAGGTACTTGCTGACGAAGATGTCGTCACCCTGAGTGATCACGAAGATCAGCCAGGCGAGACCCGTGAGCCACTTGCCATAGGCGACCAGCTCGCGGAGCTTCTCGCGGTCCCACTCGAGCCGCGGCCGGTAGGGATGAGCGACATACGAGATCACGACGCCCACGATCGCACCCATCAACTGGCTGATGACCAGCGCCCAGACGTTGCGGAAATAGAGCACCGCGGGCAGGAACACGACCAGCCGCAGCAGCGTCTGAGAGATCTTGATCAGAAAGATCGTCCGGAAGTCCAGCTGACGAGTGAAGTAGACGGTGCCGACGTTGCGGATGCCGTTGATCAAGGGGGCGAGGGAGAGGCACAAGAGCAGGGAGAACAACGCAGGCTCGTCGTACCAGCGCGACACCAGCGGCGCCGCCACCAGCAGGATCCCGCTCATCAGCAGCCCCCGCAGGAGGTGCCAGGTGAAGGTGACGTTCAAGAACGACTTGGGGTCGTCGGATTTCTGCACCAGCGCAGACTCGAAGCCCGTCTGCGAGAACTGATCCAGGATCGCGAGCACCAGCATCGCGGCCCCAAAGAGGCCGAAGTCGCGCAGCTCCAGGACTCGGGCTGCGACGATGCTGGTGACCAGATCTGCCAGGGCACCGCTGACCTCGCCCACGCTGGTCCAGAATGAACCGCTGACCAGCACGCGATCGACGCGCTGACTGCTGCTCATGAAAGCGTACGTTCGACGTGAGCCATCAGCTTGGCGACGCGCGAATCCCAGTCGTTCTCGGTTGCGAGCTGGAGTCGGCGGTCACGTCCCGCCTCGGGATTCGATATCGCCTTCTCGCACTGGGCAACGAAGCTCGCAGCGTCGTCCGCGATCAACACGTCATCCGCGTAGTCAACCAGGGAGGGTAGACGAGAGGTCACGAGGGGTTTCCCCGTGGCAAGAAGCTCGAAGAACTTGATCGGAAAAACGTAGTCCGTGTACTCGTTCAGCTGGTACGGAATGACGTTCACCTGGAAACCCTTCACGTAGGCAGGGAGCTGGGCATAGTCCCGGTGCCCCAGGAGGTGGACGTTGGGTAGGCGCTGTAGCGCAGCGACGTCCGTGCTCGGGTCGGACAGGCCAACCGGGCCGATCAGGACCAGGCTCCAATCAGGGCGACTCCGCGCGAGCTGCACCAGCCAGCCGAGGTTGACCTTGTAGCTGGAGAGCGCCCCGATGAACCCGATGATCGGACCCTTGATCGCCGCGATGTCATCGGGAACCTGGGTATCGGTAGCCATCGCCTGCTTGAAGTGCGGCGCGTCGCCTACGTTGTGAACCAGGTGCGTCGCCTCGGGGTGCAGCTTGCGCTTGCGCTCGTACAGCGGGCGACTCGTGGTGAACACCAGGTCCGCGGCACGACACAAGGCCCGCTCCCGCCGCATCAAACGCTGCGTGTCGTCGCGATAGTCGGGGAACTGGCTGTACTCGTCCACGCAGTCATAGACGAGGAGCTTGTGTGGAAGCCGGGCCGGCGCCCCGCCAAAGCCTGGGTGGTAGACCCAGACGATCGCGTCGTCGAGTCTGCGCTCCTGCATGAAGCGCTTGACCTGCATCACGCGGAGGTCGAACTCGGTGATCAGGTTGAGCGGGTGAGTCAACCGCTTGCTGACGAATCTCGGGGCAAAGACGGTGACCACGTTCACGTTGCCCCGCTTCTCCACCACCGGCCGCCAGAACCAGTAGCGTTCCGGAGCCCCAAGGTTGCTCCGCAGGTCGATGGTCTGGCGCAGGTCCAGCGGCCCGAAGTCCACGTGGTAGACTTCGTGCTCACGTCCCAGGCGACTCATGATGTGCTGCTTGTTCGTCCACATCCCGTCGTCCCAGCGCTGCGACGACAAACACACGATTCGATGGGCCACCATTTCGCGGGTACCTTTCCGTTTCCCCGGATCGTTAGTCAACCGTCCACCTCGGCGAGGGCGCGCCGGTACGTCTGCAGAGTCTCTCTCGCACACTTGGACCAGCTGAAGCGCCCCACCACGGACAAGCCAGCGTCTCGTAGCTGACGCCTGAGGCTGTCGTCGTCAACCAGCTTCTTCAGCGCCGCGGCCGTCTCCTCCACGTCGGTCCCCTGGACGAGTTGGGTGGCGTTCCCGCTGATCTCGCACAACGCCGCGTGAGGCGTCGTCAGGGTTGGTGCCCCGCAGGCCATGGCCTCGACCGCAGGAAAGCCGAAGCCCTCGTAGAGAGTCGGGAAGACATGAAACACACAGCGTCGGTACAGCGCGGGGATCAGCTCCTCATCGACGTAGCCCAGGAACCTCACCTGATCCAAGACCCCGTGATCGCGCGCCGTGGAGCGCAACGTCGAGTCTGCGTCGCCCAGAAAGCCAACGAACGCCAGGTCCACCCCGCGCGCGACCCCCGAAGCAGCGAAGGCCCGCACCAGATGCTGGAGGTTCTTGCGCTTGTCGCCCCCGCCGATGCACAAGATGTACGGACGCTCCGTGAGGCCAGCACCGCTGACCAGCCGCTCGTCGTCGGGTCGTGCGCTGGGCTGAAAGCGCGTGTGATCGATGCCGTGGTGCACGACGTCGATGCGGTCCTCTGCGATGTTGAGGTGTTCGATGAGGTCTCGCTTGGTAGCGCTGCTGATGGCGATCACGCGCAACGCCCGGCGGTAGCGATGCAGCTCCGTCAGCCAGCGAACCATCCTGTGATGCGGCCCGCGGCCCAGGTAGTCTCGGTAGAAGATCAGCGGGATCAGATCGTGACAGGTGACGACTCGGGGAACGCGCAAGCCGAGAGGCGTGCCCGTCGCCTCCGTGATGTGAACGAGGCGCGCACCGCTGCGGTTCACCGCGCGCGGCAGCACGAAGCGTCGACTGCGAATCGTCCAGCGAAACGAGCGCGTCGTCGGGTGGAGATCCGCCCGACCGTCATACACGGGAGTAGGCAACACTGCGCGACGCCCCCAGGCGCCGATCAGCCCCCCGACGCGCAGGTCTCCTGGCTCAAGGGCCGCGAGCGCCCGCCCCAGTTCCCGCGCATAGCGGCCGATCCCCCGATATCGCGACGGCGTATCCAGGGGCGTCAGATCCAGCAACACGTCCAAGGGGGCGCGAGTCACGAGTCGACTTGTTGCACAACGCGGCGACGATGGCGAGACCCTGGACCAGTCGCGTCCCGCTCAGCGCGCGAGCAGCGTCGCTGCTTCCTGGGCAAGCGCGATCTCCCCGCGAGCTCTCGCTGCGTCGGCGAGGAGCCTCAAGCTCTCTTGCCACTCGTCGGCCGGTTCGCGGGGTCTCGCCAGTGCCGCCGCGCGGAGCGCCCAGGCCTCAGCCTCGGCATACCGCGCGGCGCCCTGCTTCTCGCTGACCTCCATCAGCACCCGGGCCAACGCCAGCGGTGCGTCCGCCCGCTCCTTGTCGAGCAAGGCAACTCGCCGGAGAAACCGCTCCGCCTTCGCGAAGTCGCGCTGCGCAGCGGCTCGATTCGCGGTGTGGAAATGGGCTGATGCGATCGCTGCCAGCGTCGAGCGAGAGCGGATCTTCCAGGCCTCGGACCAGGCCCGCTTGGCTTCCCCGAACTGGCCGTCCAGCGCGAGCGCGTCCCCGAGTAGCACCTGATTGAGCGTCTTTGGGGAGAGCTCGTAGGCGCGCTTGGCCCACTTCACCGCCTGCTCCCCTGCCCCGCGCTGGAGAAAGACGCGCGCGAGCTCGGTCATCAGCTGAGCGTCCTCTGGTACACGCGCCACGGCCTTGCAGTACGCGAGCGTGGCCGCCTCCAGCTTCCCTGACATCAACGCGCGGCGCGCCTGCGCAATGGCTTGCCCCGCGCTGGTGGTCACCTCCGCTGGTCCGCAGTCCTGAGTTGGTTTGCCGCGTACACTGAACGTTTCGCCGCGCGCCTGCTCGAGCTTCGCCTCGAGATCCACACGCGGCGTCTTTTTCCTCACGGCACCACTCGGGAGCTTCGATTGCGGCGCCGTTTGTTGCCGTGGGGTATCGAGAACCGCGGGGGTCGCTGCGACCCTGGCCTTCATCGGCGCGGGCGAGGGAGTCCGCAGCAGGAGCGTCAGCCCCAGGGCGCCCAGGCCCAGCGAAGGCAAACCCACCAGGAGCCACGTCCAAGCGCTCCCACGCCGTCTCGGTCGCACCTGAGCGGGATCGATGGCTGGGCGCAGGCCCCCGAGCTCCGGCTGCTCGGAGGGCGAACCGTCGAGCTGGACATCCTCCACCAGGGGCTGGGGGTGAGGGGGAGTGCTGCGCGCCGGCACCGCGGCGACTCGAGGCTGGGGCAGCAGCGTCCTGCGTAGCTCCGCGCAGGCCTGGCCCAGCGCGACGTCCACCGGCGTGATGAGGTTGGGCGGCCCCACGGACACGAGGGCAGGCACCACACGCAGACGCGCCTCGCGACACTCGAGCAGCCGGGTCAGTGCCACGAGTCCCTCGCTGAGCCGGGTTGCGTCGTCGCCTGCCCGCGCTTCGGTCGCACCGACCAGCACCCCGTCGGCGAGCCAGACGCGAAAACGACGCTCCTCGCCGTCCACCTCGAGGCGACAGGTCGCCTCGGCGGCAAGAGCGCGCATCAATTGCCCCAAGGCAAATCCGAGCCCTTGCAGAGTCAGCTCTTCGCCCACACGCAGGCGCTCGAGCGCGGAGTGCTGGCGCTGCAGGACGCGGTTCAGCTCCCGCACGACGGGCTCCACCGTCGGGAAGCTCTCCGTTTCTTGCCACAGCGCAGCCAAGTCGACTCCGACGCAGGCGATCGCCCACAGGCTCGGATCACTCTCCAGGCGCAGCGAGAGGCGCTTCTGCCAGTCCGCATCCCGCTCCGAGCCGAAGACCAGCAGCATCGGGTCGAAGCGCGCGAGGCGTGACCACGCTAGCTCCGCGAGCTGACTGCCCACGACGAGCACGTGGGCCCCGCGCTCGCGCAACTCGTGAGCGACGGCATCGGCTCGCATCGCGTCGTCGTCGAGCAGAGCCACGCGAGCGCCTCTCAGAGTACGTGACTCATCATCCAGCCAGGCGCGCGAACCCTGAGCATCGAGCTCGTAGTCCCAGTGCTCGACGCGCTCGATGTCCGCGCCCACGCGCGACACCATGTCGTCAATCAGCCGAGGCAGTCCGCGCGCGGCCGAGAACACGAGCCGCGTGGCACCTCCCGGATCGCTCGACTCGCCGGGCGCTCGTAGCCGGTTCTCCAGCTCCTCCGCGAGCGTCCCCATCAGCTCGTCGACCGTGGCCTCGCGTTCGCACGCCTGCTCGTCGGAGAGCTCCGTGCCCCAGGCCACGTGCGCGATGCGCTCCACGAGCAAGCCCAGACTGGCCGTCCGCGGGATCACCGACGTGGCGCCGTGGCGCAACGCGAGCACCCGCGCCGGCAGGCTCGCGTCCTCACTCACCAGGACCACGCCACCCAGGTCGGGCAACCGAAGCCTGGAGACCCTGCCCAGACAGCCCTGGGTTTCGACGCTCCGCGCGTCGCCGAAGAGCACCAGGAAGTCCACGCGCTGGAGCAGCGCCTGGGAGAGAACCGCGGGCGATCCCACGACGACTCGGATCGACTGCCGCTTCAGGCCCTCACAGATCGCGAGCTCCAATCCCTCGGGAAACCCCACCAGCAACAGCCGAGGATCTGCCGGGGGCCTGCGCTCGCTGGGAGTTCTCGTGCGGCGGCTCAGGTGGCGCGCGGGTTGAGTCGGTTGATCTTCGTCGAACCCTGCGTCGCGAGCAATCCGGATTGGACGCCGCACGGCGCGCAGGTCGGGGCGCGTGGCCTCGTCCTCCACACGGATCTTCGGCTCGGAGGGCAGCTCCTTCCACTCGCCTTGCCCCTCGAGCAGGTGCTTCAGCGGGGACACGCTCGGCGTCGCCGTGGAGCGCTCGCCGCGCGGTGGAGGCCGTGTGGTCGCCTGGCGCCGCCGCCCTATTTCTTGCCCTGGGGAAACATTCGCCTGCTCCAGCGTCGGCGGTGGGTGTCCGAGTGGGTTGGTGGGCAAGGCATCGCTCGTGCTCTCGAGCGCGAGCCGCCGTGCCTGCTCGGGTTCCAGTCGCAGCGTCTCGAGGGTGCTCGGCACGGGCGAGCGCCGCGAGGTCTCGGGCTTCTCCTCCACGCCGACAGGCTAGCCCAGTTCAGCCATCCGTGGCCGTTCGGAAACTGCGTTTGGTCCTCCCCACCGAATAGTCGGCCGCGGGGTCAAACCCCGTTTCAGTAACCGCCGAGCGCGGCCGGACGGCGTCAGTGATGCGCTTGATGGCCACTCTGGTTGCAGCTGCGCAAGCCAACAGACCCCGAGCGAAGTCACGTCCGCAGCGAGTGTTACAACGTTGGAATACGTCTGGGCGCCCGGACCCCTGCCACGATTCCGCCGCAAGTGGCGACTCCGAGGTGCTTGTGTGGAGACGCTCGAGCCGCCGGAACGCGAGCGGCTGTGGGGCGTAGATCCACGCAATGGCTCGCTCCCGTGTTCGCTGGTTCGCTTGGGTCTTGGCGCTGCTCTGCGGCTGGTTCGGGCTGCGCGTCGCGCCGAGCCATCACTTTCAGACCGAGGCCGCGCAGTGGCTACGGGACGACGCACGACAGCGACAGCTGGCGCGATCGGTCAATGCTGGTTTGCCACGGGTAAGTGCCGATAGCTTCACCACGGGAGCCGCCCTGTTCGACGGCGAGTGGGCCTTCGGCACAGGCGTGATGGCTGCGCTCGGCAACGCCCAGCTCGCTCTCCAGTCCCCTGGGACGCGAGCGTGGACCCTGACTGCCACCGATCGTGCCCTGACCCAGGCGACCAGCTGGGAGATCCGCGCCTTCGATCGCGAGCGCTGGGGTAGCGATCCCATCGACGAGCCGGACCCTGCGCGCGCTCACGTCGCATATCTCGGATACGTCAACCTCGCCCTGAGCCTCCGCTCCGCCCTCGGTCGGTCCGAGCACGACGCTCTTGGAGAGCACCTCACCCAGCGCCTGGTGGACGCATACGCCGCCTCACCGGCTCTGCTGCTCGAGACGTACCCGGGCGAACACTACCCCGTCGACAATGCGATGGCGATCGCCAGCGTCGCCCTCAGGGGTCGCGTGGACGAGCTTCGCGGTGACCACCCCGCTCGGGCCGCGCAGCGCCGCGCCCTGGCCAAGCGCTGGACCCGCGCGGCTCGGCTGCGCTACGTCGACCCGCGGAGCGGCCTCCTGCTTCAGCACGCGCCCCCGACGGTGCAGGACGAGCCCAGCACCGGCTTGCCGCGTGGATCCGGGAGCGCGCTCGCGGCCTTCGCGCTGAACTACGTCGACGACGAGCTCTCCGCAGAACTCCAGCGTGCGCTGCGCAAGCAGCTCTTGGATCCGGTGCTCGGCTTTGGCGTGCTCCAGGAGCACCCGAGCAACGTGCCCTGGAGAGACCGGCGGTCCGACATCGACTCCGGGCCGCTGCTCTTCGGCTACAGCATCTCTGCCAGCGGCTTCATGGTCGGAGCCAGCCGCGCTCACGGCGACGACGGCTCGTTCGTGAACTTGATGGCGACCTTCGACCTGCTTGGCGGGCTCGAGCGACGTGAGTTCCCGGATGGAGTGCGTCGAAGCTTCGTCTCCGGCGGTCCGCTCGCCGACGCGATCATGCTCGCGATGCTGACTGCCCCGCCTCATCACGACGTCGGTGCGCTGCTCGAGCGCGCCAGCCGGGAGGCACCGTGAAACGACTCATCATCCTGGCTGCAGTCGCCCTCGCGAGCTTCGTTCTCGACCGACTACTCGCCGCCTGGCTCTTCGAAACCAACGTGGTCGCAAGCCTGCTCGCCCCCAGTAGCTCGACGGCGCTTTCGAGTGCGCTGCTGGCGCTGACCTTCCTGCTGAATCGCGTCTTCCTGTATGTCGCTCTGCCCGGGATCGCTTGCTTCAGCCTGACGCACCTGGCGATCGGTCGCCTGAAGACGCGCCCTTCCGGACCTCCTGTTCCACAGGAAAACGCCTCACCGTGAGGTACCTGAGCGTCAACGTCGCAGGCTCGTCGGGCAACCGACGGCAATACTCCAGGTACCCGGGCAGCGTCGCAAAGGTGCGCTCCGCAGCGGCGAAATGCTCGTCAGCGCGAATCGTCGCCTGTTCACGCACCAGGTCAGGCACGCGGCGATCCGCGCGATAACGCCGGACGTAGTCGAGCAAGCGGCGGTGATAACCGGGGTCCTCGATCACGGCTGCGATGGTGCGCGCGCGAGGGTGAGTTCCTGCGACCATGTCGGCGACCTGGCGCTCCAGCTCCGCGAGGCCATCGCCCCACATGTCCATCAGCTGCAAATCATAGATGGGGTTCAGGTGCGTCACCTGGAGCAAGTGACCAATGATGGTGTCTCGCTCGCTGAGGATCCCCGTTGGATCCATCAGCGAAACGGGATCGTCCAGGAAGCGCAGCACCTGGTGGAAGTTGAAGTCGATGCCCTGCTTGCCGTAGTAGTCGCGAGCGGCCGGGACGATGACGAAGCGCAGCATGTCCAGGGCGCCGAAGAGCAGCTGCACGCGCGTCGGTCGCTGCACGACGTAGCCTGCCTCCTCGAGGCAACGCATACGCCGCTCCAGCTCTTCGCTGTCGAGCCACAGCCTCCCGGTGCGCGCGGCGCGCGATAGCTTCCTCTCGATCGCCTGACGATCCCCCAACGCCTCTCGCAACAGGTGCAGCGGGCTCGCTGTGAGCCGTTGTGTCGCGCCTGCCATACGTCTTGCCTCTCCCCCAAAACCCGCCAGGAACCGGCTTCAGCCGATCGCCCCGCTGTCATCTGCCTGGGACTCCCCGGCTTCGTAGCGCGCCACGGCCTGCCGCAGCTCTTCGGGGCAGCCCACCTTGCGCTTGTTCTGACGATCCACACAGACGCACACCAGCTGACCTTCCGCGACGAGTTGATTTTCCCCACGGAACGCGCGGTAACGACTGGTGATGCTGCTGTCGCCGATCCGGCTGATCTTCCCTTGGATCAGTAGCTCGTCCTCGAAGAACGAACGCCCGCGGTGCTGGCAGCGGCTATCCGCGTAGACGATGTCCACTCCGAGTTCGATCATGCGCTGCCAGGGACAGCCGATCGCCCGCATGTAGGCCGTCAGCGTCTCGTCGAAGAAGGTGAGGTAGTTCGCGAAGAACACGTGACCCTGGGCGTCCGTGTCCGCGAAACGCACCGGGATCCGGTGAGAGAAGCGAAATCGCTCGTCCTTCGGCACGACGTCGCGCGCGGTCGGCACGCCGGAGCTCTCTTCGAGGCTGTTCATGCTGGTTTCTGCAGCTCCTCGTGCCCAAGCGCCACCCGCAGCCACTCCATCAGCTGGGCGGTCTGGGTGAGATCGCTCACCAAGTGGTCGGGCTGGAGCTTCTCCAGCGCCTCGCGGGGCTCGACGCCGGTGGCGGTGATGAGCACCGGGACGCCCACGTGGCGAGCTGCCTGCACATCCGCCTGCGAGTCCCCCACGATCACCACACGCGCGCCGCCGCAACGCTCCACGGCGCGCTCGGCCATCACGCGACGGTCGTCGTGGTCCTCAGCGAACGCGCAGTAGCCCAGATCGAAGCGCGACCACAAGCCGACGTGGTCAAGCTTGAGCCGCGCGGAACCGCTCAGGTTCCCAGTCAGCAGACCCAGGCCGACTCCGCTTTGGCTCAAGGCATCCAGGAGCGCTACCACGCCGGGCAACGGCGCGCCGCGTCCTGGCGCGAGCAGCGCCGAGAGGTAGCGCAGGTAGCGCCGCCACACACCGTCACGCGGGCGATCTCCGCCGACTCGCGCTGCCACCCCACCGTCGGTCGCACCCGAGAACGAGATGCCTGCCAGGGGGTCTTCGAGCCCCCACTCTTCGCTGAAGGCGCGCTGCAACGCCGCGCGCCCGACCCCACCCAGGGACACCAGGGTGCCATCGATGTCGAAGAGCACGACGCTCGGTTCAGCCGCGAGAGACACGCCGCGAAGCTTGGTCGCAGCCGGGCTGGAGGACAACCCTCAACGGCACTCCAGCGGCGGCCGAGCACCGAGCGCCCTCGGGCTGCAATGAGGCAGCCCCGACCTGGCGATCGCAGTTCGCGCCAGGTCGGGGCCGAGGGGCCCTCGCTCGGTCTCTATGCCGATCCAATCGTTCCGAGCCGTGGAGCGCTCACGCCGCGTGGGCGAAGCTCTCCTTCAGCTCGCTGGTCAGGCTCTGGAGCACCTTCTTGGCGTCCCCGAAGAGCATCATCGTGTTGTCACGCTCGAACAGCTCGTTCTTGATCCCGGCGAACCCGGCCCCGAGGCTGCGCTTGACCACGAACACGGTGCGCGCGTGGAACACCTCGAGGACCGGCATCCCGTAGATCGGGCTGCTCTTGTCGGTCTGCGCCGCGGGGTTCACGACGTCGTTCGCGCCGAGCACGATGGCGACGTCGGTGTCCTTGAACTCGGGGTTGATCTCGTCCATCTCCACCAGCTGCTCGTAGGGCACGTCCGCTTCCGCGAGGAGCACGTTCATGTGCCCAGGCATACGCCCTGCAACGGGGTGGATGGCATACTTCACCGTGATGTCTCGTGACTCGAGCAGGTTCGCCAGCTCGCGGACGGCGTGCTGCGCCTGAGCCACCGCCAGACCGTAGCCCGGCACGAACACCACCGAGCGCGCGTCTTCCAGCATCATCGCAGCCTCCTCGACGCCACAGGAGGTGACGTTGGTGTACTCGCCGCCCCCGCCCCCGCCGCCGCTGTCGTCGGCGCCGAAGCCACCAAAAACGACGTTGGTCAGGGAGCGGTTCATCGCCACGCACATGATCTGGGTGAGGATCAGCCCCGAGGCGCCGACCATGGCGCCGCTGATGATCAGCAAGTTGTTGTTGAGCACGAACCCCGTCGCGCTGGCCGCCACGCCCGAGTAGCTGTTGAGCAGGGAAATCACCACTGGCATGTCGGCGCCG
Organism: Myxococcales bacterium; assembly: GCA_020430865.1. Next base: position 957 of record JAGQIY010000467.1, on the reverse strand, counting down.
CCGATCGGGATCACCAGCAGCACGCCGAGCAGCAAGCTCACACCACACAGCGCCAGCATCCCGATCTCGGCTTCAGCAGGCGTTCGAGTGACGAACCCGACGTAGACGCTGATCCCGAGCGCTGCCAGCACCAGCAGCGCGTTGATCAGGTGACGTCCTGGCAGCAACATGGGTTTGCCGCTGATCTTCTCTGCCAGCTTGAGATAGGCCACGACACTCCCGGTCAGCGTCACCGCGCCGATCAGCACCGAGAGCGCGATCGTGATGGCCACCGCGGAGCCCGACCCGTCCTTGTTCAGGATGTGTGCGAGGGTGCCTTGCTTGGCCGGCTCGATGACGTCGAGCCAGACCACGCTCATGGCCACCAGCGTCGATGCACCACCGCCGAAGCCGTTGAACACCGCCACGAGCTCGGGCATGGAGGTCATCGGCACGCGCATGGCAGCGAAGGCTCCGATGGCACCTCCCACGGCGATGCCGATCAGGATCCAGCGGTAGTCCACGAAGCCCAGATCCACCAAGGTCGCAGCGACGGCGACGAACATCGCCAGAGCCGCGATGGCATTGCCTCGCCGCGCGGTGCGCACCTTGGTCAGACGCTTCAACCCGAAGATGAACATCACCGCGCTGAGCAGGTACGCGATGTTGACGATCAGCGTCTTCAGCTCGGGGCTCATTTGTTCTTCTTTCCGCCGAACATGCCGAGCATGCGATCAGTGACCAGGAAGCCGCCGATGACGTTGATGGTGGCGAACGCAATGGCGATGCAGCCGAGGATGTTGGAGACGCTGGGCTCAGCGGTCTTGGCCGCATAGAGCGCCCCGACGATGGTGATGCCGCTGATCGCGTTGGCGCCGCTCATCAGCGGCGTGTGCAGCGTCGGGGGCACCTTGGTGATGATCTCGAAGCCCACGAAGATCGAGAGCACGAGCACGTAGATGCCGATCAATAGAGGTC
>JAGQIY010000466.1 GCA_020430865.1 Myxococcales bacterium | reverse complement strand
TACGATCGCCTGATACAGCTCCTCGAAGCTCGGCACGCGTTCCGCTGGCGATCCCACGGGCTAAAGGTACCACCTCGAGTCGACCGCGCCCGTTGGGAATTCGTTGCCTGAAATGGCGAAACCCGCCCTGCGTTTCCAGCGAGCGGGTTTGGGGGTGAGGCGCGCTGCTTTGCTTCGTTGCTAGCAGCGCGCCTCGTTCGCGGCTCAGCTCAAGCGACTTCGGTCTCGCCGCCGGCTTCGGCCTCGGCAGCTTCTGCCGCTTCGGCTTCGCGCTGGGCGCGTGCCTCGTTCGCCGCCTGCTCGGCGCGCTCCTTGCGCGCCTCGCTGCGTGACTTCTTCGCCTCCAGCGCGCTGACCTGCTCGCTGCGGCTGCCGGCTTGCTCGTTCACCTTCACGGAGACGATGCGGCTGACGCCGGGCTCACCCATGGTCACGCCGTAGAGCACGTCCACGGACTGCATCGTCTTCTTGATGTGAGTGATCAGGATGAACTGAGAGCGGTGAGTCATCGCTCGCACCATCTCGTTGTAGCGCGCCACGTTCGCCTCATCGAGAGGCGCATCGACCTCGTCGAGCACACAGAACGGGGAGGGACGATGGCGGAACATCGAGAAGATCAGCGCCGTGGCCGTCAGCGCCTTCTCTCCACCGCTCATCAGCTCGATGTTGCCGAGCTTCTTTCCGGGCGGCTGCGCCATGATCTCGACGCCGGTCTCCAGCAGGTTCTCCGGATCGGTCAGGCGCAGCTCACCGCGACCGCCGCGGAACAGCTTGCTGAAGGTCTCCTTGAACAGCGTGTTGACGTTGTCGAAGGTCTCCTTGAAGCGACGGCGGCTCTCCTTGTCCATGTGACGGATGGCCTTGGTGAGCTCCGCGAGGGCCTTGTCGATGTCGACCTTCTGGTCGTTGAGCTCGGCGAATCGCCGCTCGGCATCTTCGTACTCCGTCTGGGCGTCCAGGTTCACCGGGCCCATGCGGTCGATGAGCTTCGACAGCTCGTCGATACGGCGGCGATGCTCCTCATCGGGCGCGGGGCGCTTGTGGTAGTCGCCGACGACCCGGTTCAGGTCGAGGCCGCGGAAGCGCTCACGGATCCCCTGGAGCAAGTGACCGCGCTCGATTTCCATGCGCTGCAACGCCATCGAGTGACGCTGCGCGGCCTCTTCCTGTACATCGAGGTCGCCGCGCAGGTGCTTGAGCGCGTCCTCCTTGGTGCTCAGGGCGTGACGCACCTGGTCGAGCAGCTCGCGGGCGTCGGCCAGCTCCTTGTGGGACTCCTCGGCGGCCAGCTCGGCGGCGATGCGCGCCTCGCTCGCGAGCACCAGGCCCGCTGCGGTGCGACCATAGTTCCGTGCGGAGTCGAGGACCTCGTCGGCTAGCCGACTCTGCCGCTCGAACAGCTCGGTGAGCGCCGCCTGGATGCGCTCCAGGGACTCCCGGGCGGCGTCGTATTGCTCCTTCACCTGGGCGAGATGCACCTTGCGCTCGGTGAGCAGCGACGTCTGCGCAGCGACGCGCTCGCGCCAGCTCTGCGCGGCGGTCTCTGCCTTGGTGAGCTCGCTCAGCACGTGGGCCTCGCGGTGCTGGGCTTGAGTCAGCAGGTCGCGACAATCGGACTCCTCGTGCGCGGCGCCCTCGACGCTCGCGGTGAGCTCGACCAGCTCCTTCTCCAGCGTCTCCCGGCGCTTGGTCAGCGCCTCGATCTCGCGCCGCGTCTGCGCCAGATCCTTCTCGGCCTTGATGTGAGCCAGCTCGCCCTCGTGGGCGAACTGCC
>JAGQIY010000465.1 GCA_020430865.1 Myxococcales bacterium | reverse complement strand
AGCCTGCTCGCACGCGCACCACGCTGATGAGTTCACACTGCTCCGAGCGCTGAGTGAAGCCGAGCTCGTCAGGTCCACGATCCGTGCGGATGCGCTCGAGGCGAGCTTCGCGACCATCGACCTCGAGCACTGGCATCAGATAGACCGCACGCGCGGCGGAACCCGCGGGGGCTAGCCGGTAGCCTGCTCTCAGCTCCCCGGCGGGACTGGGCGCTGCGCCCAGCTCGAAGCCAGCGACTCGCAGGCTGCTGGTCGCCGCTGGGGCGACGATGGGATCCTTCGCCGGGGCCGGCGGCTGGCAAGCCACCCACGTCGCGGCGCCTGCGCCGACGAGGCTCAGCAGCTTGGTCAGGCGCGGGATGCGCAACGGCTCGATCACCCGCGCTACTCTTGCACGAACCCGTGCGGATACAAGCCGCTCAGCGAATGCCAGGGAACATACCCTGCGCCGCCTGCCAGACCGCCACTCTGGGGATGCTGCCCTCCTCGTCCACCGGGTAGTTGTCGCTCTTGATCTTGAGAGAGCTGGTGCCCGTGACGTCTGCGCTGCCCTTGCAGCGGTACTTGATGCTCGGCTTCGTCACGGTCTCCGCCAGGAGCGGAGGCACCAGCAGCCACGGGATCACCGTCGGAGCCTCGACGATGACGGTTCGGTCTGCCGGCAACCAGACGTTCGGGCTGTACTCGAGGTAGGGCATCTTGTACTTGCCCTGGAGCGTCGTGTTGACGCGGACGTTGCGCACCTGGACGTCGAAGCTGTTGTCGTTGTGAACGCTGAAATAGACCTGCATGTTGATGCCGATCGGCGACGCCGAGCGGATCTCGGCGTGATGCAGCGTCATCTGAGGTTTGGACACACACGCTGGCACCACCAGGGAGGCGCCAGCACCGAGCAGGAAATCGCGTCGCTTCATCGGGTCATGGAGTTGGTACGTAGCCATCGCGCAGGAGGTTCCCGCGCCCGGTTGGCCAGAGCAGGCAGTTGGCGCCTGAGTCTGGCACACGATACACCAGCACCTGGGCCTCGTTGTCTCCCCCATCCTTGAGGCTGACCACGATTTCCAGCGTTCCGTCACCGTCCACGTCGGCGAGGGTCGGGACGGGCATCGCGCCCCGCTTCGGCAACGGGAGGTGATGGAGCAGGTTTCCTCCCCCATCCAGGATGAAGAGCTCGCTCGCGTTCTGCTTGGTGGAGTAGGTGGCGAAGACGACCTCGGGCGCCCCGTCCTGGTTCAGATCCGCGACCAAGACGCCTCCCGTCGCCACCTCGGGATCGGTGGTGTACGTCATGCTCCACATCTCGTTCTGAGCGGAGTCCACGGCGTGGATGCGCCCATCGAAGCCGGCGAAGACGAACTCCGGTCCGCTCCGATCGGGGTCGATGTCGGCGACGCTGACCTGATTCGTGATGGCGACGATGTTGGTCTCCCCGTAGTCCCAGAGACCGCTCAGGTAGTCGGGGAAGTGCTTGGGCGTCTCCCAGCCAGGAGGCCTCGTTCCGTCGTGGTTGAGCGCCCACAGCGCGACGCCCTGTTCGCGGGCGTCCTGGGCTGCGTTCTGCACCGACGCCACGTAGACCAGCTCGCCCTCTCCGTCCCCGTCGATGTCCACGATGGCGGGAGCGGTGTTCGTGTGGTGAGCCTGCAGGGCCGTAGCCTCATCCTCTGCGTACCCCTGCTGCGCCTCGGCGAAATCGTGCAAGCCACGCACGCCCATGAACTTGGTCTTGTTCTTGAACCCACTCGCGCAGTCGAAGGCGCGCCCGGTGCCATCGTGGAGCGAGTTGTAGGCGTTGTCCTGGGTCGCGAAGACATCGCTTCGCCCGTCGCCGTCCACGTCTCCCAGCGCGATGTTCTGATCGTAGCCGTTGTACACGTAGCAGGCGTCATCGCAGCCCGAGGCCCCGGTCGTGTTGGGCGGGAAGCCGCTGACCACCGATCCATCGGCGTTGACGGCGATCACGATGTCGTGCTGGCCATTGGCTTCCAGGTTCTGCGTCGTGACGCTCACCAGCTCCAGCTCGCCGTCTCCGTCGATGTCTCCAGCCGCCAGGCTGCGTAGTTCCCCGCGGAAGGTGTACGGGAAACCTGGCAGCGCCGTTCCGTCCGCTTGCCACGCATAGATCTTGTCGGCGGACGCCTGTGCAACCTCGAGTCCTGGCAAGTCCGTTCGTAGATCTGCGACGACGGGTGACGCCCAGCAGCGACCGTCCACTTCCTGGCGGAACACGATCGTGCCGTCCAGGTGCCAGCCCAGGACCAAGCCGTGACGAGCGGAGATGATTTCGCTGGTCCCGTCGCCATCCAGATCCGCCACCGCCGGGGATGCGAGCCAGGACTCGTGCCAGCGATCGCCAAGCTCTGCGACGAGTTGAGGCTCGGCGACGCTCGCAGCTGGAGCAGAGCCGGGCTCACATGCCGGCGCCGGAGGCTGGATCCCTCCGCCCGAACCGCCGTTGCCGGTGTTGCCGGAGCCGCCGTTGCCGGAGCCGCCGTTGCCGGAGCCGCCTCTGTTCCCCGAACCGCCGTTCCCCGAGCCATCTCCTCCACCATCGCTCCCACATGCGGCGACGCACAGCGCACAGCACGACCCGACCAACAACCAAGTTCGCATCCTCGAAGCATACCCCGCTTTGAGTTTGCGCGTGACAACGCCCTGACGAGGCCACAGACCAGGAACATTGCCGCGGTTTCGTGACCAGTGAGGGCAAGAGCCCAGCCCCACGTGGGCGCGTGCCCTCACCGTGCGAAGGTCGCGAGGGTGGTGTCAGCGGCACCGTTCGGCCGACTGGCTCCTGGCGAGAGCGCTCGAAAGAATTACCGTGCGAGAATGTTGGCGGCTGACCTGGCGGCGCTGGTTCGTCTCCTCTTCTTGGGGGGGAGGCGCGCTGGATGAGGCAGTGCTGGAGCATGGCAAGATGCCACGTGTCCAAATCCGTGGGGAAAACTACAAAGCGCCAGTGTGCGAGAACTCCGTAGATCGGAGTCGCTTTCGGGAGATTGTGGGTGAGCTGATGAACCTCTAAGCTGTGAGATATGTGGAAGCGAATCGCCCAGGTTATCGTCCTCACCCCCGTGCTCGTCTGGTTCGTCGCATGTAGCAGTGACGACGAAGGGCCTGATCAGCTCACGTGCACCGGAGAGCAGTGCAACCTCGAGTGCCCGGTCGGATCCCCTGACTGTCAGGCGGCCTGCACGAAGGGCGCGGACTGCGATCTCGACTGCAACGACGCGACCTGCGATCTCGACTGCGGATCGAAGAGCGACTGCACGGCCGACTGCAGCGAAGTCGGCGGGTGCGACGCCCGGTGCGAGGGGCAATCGAGCTGCGCCATCGACTGTACAGGAGCCGGGGGTTGCGATCTCGGCTGCGCCGGCGGCAGCGAGTGTCAGATCGACTGCAAGGAGAACTGTGGTGGGGGGTGCACCGGAAACTCCGACTGTCACCTGAGCTGCGAGGCTGGCTGCGACGTGGGTTGCAACGGCAACGCCCGCTGCGATCTGACCTGCAAGACCAACTGCTTCGTGTGCTGCAAGGGCAGCACCGACTGCGAGCTGAAGTGCACGGACGCCGAGGTGACCGAGTGCCCGGGGGGCGATGGCAGCACGATCTACGTCTGCGGTCGGGAATGCCCGAGCAGCGCCGAGTGTAAGTACGACGGAGCGGCGACAACTGACGGTACGACTCCTGCGAACCAGTAGCGCTCTCCAGGCGCTATGCTCGCGTTTCTTCGGGCGAGGTGTGTTTTT
>JAGQIY010000464.1 GCA_020430865.1 Myxococcales bacterium | reverse complement strand
GCAGCGATCAGGTGCTCCTCTGTCGGACCGGAGGCGCGCCCTGGCTCACACGCGTCCTCGGCGCACCCTGGAGCCTCATCGCCTACGGAGCGGGCTTCGTCGGCGTGAGTCGCCTCGATGATCGCCTGTGGTACCTCCCGGCAACGCCTGGAGCACCCCGCATCGAGCTGGCACTCGGCGCACCCCAGGCCCCGACACCAGAGTCCCTCGGTGAGCGGCTCTTCTACGGGACGGCGCTCTGGGAACGGAGCCGCGGCAGCCGCGCGCCGTACACGTGCAACAGCTGCCACTGGAACACGGAGAGCGACGGCCGGCGTCATCCCGGCTTCCTCGAGCGACGCTGGGAGATCACTCGCAGCCTCGCTGGGATCGGCGCCGTGCGCCCCATCTTCAGCACGGGGGGAGCGAAGTCGCTGTCGCGCGCCCTGGAGGGCCTGATCCGTGGCCTCGACGAGCGCATGTGGACCGAGGGTGCGAGCGACTACTGGGACGTCCCGCTGACACTCGAGACCAGCAACGGAGAGCGCACGCTGTCCCCACTCGAGGTGCGGCAGGCGCTGCTCAGCTTCCTGATGCAGCTGCCGGCGCGCCCCGGTCCCCTGGCCTTCAGCAGGGGCGATCGGTGGCGAGCCCAGCAAGCCGCCGGCGCGGCGCTGTTCCAGCGAGACTGCGCGACCTGTCATCTCCCCACGGATTCCATGCGGCGACCGACCGAGACGGTGAACCTCGAGTCCTGGCTCGCACGAGGCGGGGCGCGCGCTCGTCCGCTCAGCTTCGGCGCACCCGCCTTCGCCGAGACGGGGACCGGCGCCAGCTTCACCCCCAACGGCAATCGCATCTCTCCGCTGGGCGGCGTCGGACGGCGCGCGCGCCTGTACGTGACGGGACGCGCGCGCAACCTGAGGCAGCTGGTGAGCGAGCTGCGCCCGGACACCTCGGCCGTGCATGGCGGTGCCGGCCTCACCCCCTATTCAGCCGAGGAGAGCGAAGCGCTCTGGGTGTTCTTGAACAGCCTCTGAAGCGCTCGTCTCCCAGGCCGCACTTCAAGCACATCGCGGTCTGAGCAGTGGCTGATGCAAGTCCGACCGGCCGACTACCAGTACTCGTTGTCCTCGTTGTAGACGGCCTCCACCTCGGTGGTTCCATCGGGCTTCACGGTGACCGTGTTGTCCTTCTCTGGCTGGATCTGCACGGGCGTCTTCTTGCCGTTGCTCTCGAGGGTGACGTTCCCGTACTGGTCGAAGCCGAGCTTCTCGAACTCCGAGGTGGTGTTTGGCGCGACCGAGCCGTACTCGACCTGGTCTTCGCCACTCATCAACTTCACGTTGATCGGCTCGCTCCCCCCGTTCTTGATCGCGGCCCGGGTGTTCACGCCGCAGCCCACCAGACACGCAGCTGCCAGCAGCGCCGTGACCAGCATCCGCGAGCGGGTTTGGGGGAGAGTCGCGTCGTTCGTGCGTTCGTGCTCAATCATCAACGCGGCTGATTGGCCCGGTGCGAAGCAACGTCAAGGGCGAGGCGGAGCGCGTCGCTCGTCTCCAGGCGCTCGGGGAAGCCGCCGAAGACTCGACGTCGCTCCGGCGCGCTGTATAATCCCGGCGCCAGGCGGCGCGGGGCCGCCTCCTCCGCTGAAAGTCGAAGCACTCCCCGTTCACTCTCACGAGCGTTCTTGGCTGAACCTCTTG
>JAGQIY010000463.1 GCA_020430865.1 Myxococcales bacterium | reverse complement strand
TCGATCCGACCTTCGGCAGCGGGGGCACTGGCGGGACGGGAGGCAGCGCGGGCGCTGGTGGCACGGGCGGCGGCGTCAGCGCCCTGTGCAACGAGTACTGCGACGAGGTGCTGACCAACTGCACCGGGGAGTTGGTGCAGTACCCGAACCGCGAGCAATGCCTCTCGATCTGCGCGGCGATACCGGTGGGTGACGGGCCTGCCGGGAACACCATGACCTGTCGCTTGCAGCAGGCGATCAACGCGCGCACCAGCGGTGAACCCGTCGAACACTGCTCTGCTGCCGGACCCGGCGGTGCGAACGCCACCGGATTGGCGATCTGTGGGAGCAACTGCGAAGGCTACTGCGGGCTCATGGCCAACGTATGTCCCGAGGCCTTCGGATCGATCGGGGCGTGCCTCCAAGAGTGCAGCGGCTTGCCCGATCTCGGAGGGTTCAACAGTGGGATCGACAAGGGCAACTCCGTCCAGTGCCGGCTCTGGCACGTGAGCGCGGCGACTCAAGCAACCTTCCCCCACTGCGAGCACGCCGCGGGCGCTCAGCCCTGCGATCCGGGGACGCCGGGACCGGGTGAGAGCGGTGGAGCCGGCGGCACCAGCGCGGGTGGGACTGGTGGTACCTCCGCTGGAGGCACGGGAGGCAGCGCAGGAGGCGCAGGCGGGGCCTGACTTCGCGACCTCCTCCGCGATCCGCGACGAGCGCGCTGGGCGAGTTCTTGTGGCTCGCCGGGGTGTTGCTGTGCGCGTTCATCGCTGCGCCCGTGTTCGTGCTCCTCGACCAGCTGCGCCGTAGGCGTTTGCGCAAGCTGCGTGGCGAGCACGAGTGGCGTGCGGCACATGGGGTCCGCGTCGAGGCAGAGGTGCTGGTCATCGTCTACTCCGATCGAGTCGATCGGCTGCCCCTCGACACGATCCAGCAGGCTACGGTCCATCAGGTGACCGGGGACGCGGGTTTTGCCCATGCAAATTCGCTGTGCTGGCTGATCCGAGTCGTACAGCGGGACGGCACCTCGCGCTGCATCGAGCACGCCGAGTCGTTCCCCCATCCTTTCGAGCGCGAGGTGCTGGCCCCACTTCGGGCGCGCGGGGTCTGCTCAGGGTTCGACGTGCTCCAGGGCCCGGGACAGGGACTCGCGGTCGTCATGCTCTACGGAGCAGCGCTACTGTGGCTCCTGCTGGCTTGCTTCATCGCATCTGCGGTCGTCAGGGTCGACTGACCGCCTGACGTCACACCAAGCGTCTGACGGGCCTCCGAAACGACTCGTTGCGCGCCGGTCCAGGCGCTCCGCGAGGGTGTGCCGACCTGTAACTTTTTGCTCATGTTGGAGGCCCGACGTGGACTCTCGACACGGAGGCTGCTAATCGGCCGAGATGAGCTTGGGACGCTTGTTCGGTCTGGCTGCGTTCGCGCTGATTGCGTGTGAGGCAGCAGGTAGTTCGTCGGTCAACGACAACGGTGGAAGTTCCGGAGCCGGCGGCAGTGCTGGAACGGCGGGCAGCGGGGGGAGTGCCGCGAATGGTGGCAGCGGTTTCGATGGTGGCCTGGACGCTGGCGGAGGCACCGGGGGCTTCGATCCCGACGCCGCGTGCGCCATCGCGAAGGAAGCCGCCAAGGTCGAGAAGCTGCCCGTCGACATCATCTTCGTGGTCGACAACTCGGAGAGCATGGAGGCGGCCACCACCGAGGTGAAGAACGGCATCAACAACTTCGCGATGCAGATTGGCTCCAAGGACCTCGACTACAAGGTCATCATGCTGTCCCTGCGAGGGAAATCCCCCGTCAACAACGGCGGCAACAACGTGCTCTATCCGGTGTGCGTGCCTCAGCCGCTGGCTGGAGACTCCAACTGCGGAAACGGTGCGCACTTCTTCCACTCATCGATCAACATGCTGAGCACGCAGCCACTGGAGCAGTTCCTCGGCACGCTCGGAGACACGTCTCGCTACACCGTGGGCGAACAGCGCGGACCGGAGACTGCCGCGGATGCCAACTGGCAGGCGCAGCTGCGTGCCGATGCGACGCGCACCATCGTCCTGGTCAGCGATGACAACTCACGCCTGACCGCCGATCAGTTCGAGCACTGGGCAGGGGGCGGAAACTGGTCGACTCAGACGCTGCCTCAGGGGGCCGTGCTTCCGCCCGGAATTCTCGACGGCAGCTGGAACGGCTTGTTCGACGACTACATCTTCAGCGCGATCTACGGCTGGGGTTCCGAAACGGACGCCAGCGTGACTTGTAGCTACGGCGGCAGTCAGCAAGACCCGCCGGCCTCGGGAGAGGTCTACACGGACCTGGTGAAGCGCACCGGCGGTGTGCGTGCTCAGATCTGTGACGGCGCGAGCGCCTGGGGACCGTTCTTCGATTCCGTAGCCACGGCCGTCGAGTCCGGCGCCAAGATCAGCTGTGTCCTGGACATTCCGGAGCCGAGCAGCGGGGAGCTCGATCCGCGGAAGGTCAACGTCGTGGTCAGCACTCCCGACACCTCCAACGATCTGTTCAAGGTCGGCGGGGCCAACGACTGCGATGCCAGCGGTGGCTGGTACTACGACAACGACGCGAACCCTACCCAGGTGGTCCTGTGTCCGACTTCGTGCGCGGATGCTCAAGCGGCCGTTCAGTCTCAGGGTGAGGGAAGCGTCGACATCTACTTCGGCTGCGAGACGCGCGTGAAGTAGCTCATCGCGCCAGCCGCGTGGACCCTACCAGCCATCCCGACCGCCTGCCGGAGTAGGCCGAGCGGGCGTCAGCGCGCGTTTCTTGGGGGAGAGAGAGCGCTATTGTCATGCGGAAAATCGCGTGTCGCGATGCGCGGAGGGCGCCGTGTGGAAGCGTTGCTGACCTACGCCTCTTCACCGACGAAACGCCTTGAAATTCCGGTGGAATGGCGCTTGTGCGCGGGCTCGGTTGGCACTTCCGGCGCCCCCGAAGGAGGGCGTGAGAGCCTCACCGTGCGCACCGAGTTAGCGAACGTTAGCTTTCCGCTCGGAGACGGAGCGGGAAGTGCACCACTGCACTCGGTGACACGCGCACAGATCCCAGTTTGAGGAGCCAGGGCCGGTCGGCGGAGCGGGCCGCGTCATTTTTTTTCTTTTTTAGTCAAACGTCCGACTGGCGAGCTAGACGTGTGGAATCCCACGACATCTGAATCTTAGGCTGTTTTGGTCGCTGCAGCTGCACTGGAACAGTACACGCCGAAATCGCTTCCCGTGTTCCGTCTTTCCAATTCTGGTGCACGCTCGGCCCCCATGGAGCACGACGCACCTGAAAACACCCAACGCCCCAAGACGCGCGGGGTCCCCGAGAGCCGAGCTTCGCGTCCCCGAGCTCAGGCGATCCTGAACGCAACCGCCAAGCTGATCGCCGATCGTGGCGTCGCCGAGACCACCGTCTCGGAGGTCGGCCGCGCAATGAACATGCGCAAGAGCGTCGTTCACTACTACTTCGAGAACAAGCAGGCCCTAGTGAACGCCGTGCAAGCTCTGGCCGAGCGCAAGCTGCTGACCCGTGTCCAGGCTGCCCTGCAGCCGGCAGACGCGAATAAGCCGCGCGATTTCCGTAGTTTCCTGCGTCCGTTCTTCCGAGCGGCCCAGGGAGACAACGATGACTTCGCGATGCGCTTGCAGTTCTGGGCGGAGTCTCGTCGCGAGAGCGACGTCCAGACCAGTGTCGGTGAGACTCGCACTCGCCTGCGAGATACCCTCGAGGCAGCAATCGTGGAATCTCGAGCAGTTAGCGGTGAGCAGACGGCCACCGTCGCCTCGCTCGTGATGGCGGTCACCGACGGCCTCGCACTCGCAGAGCTGCTGGATGGTGAGCGGGCAAACGCGAGCGAAGCCTATGAGTTGCTGCTCAATCTGCTCGAGGCGAACGCCCAGGAGTCTCGAGTGCTGGCCGACAAGCCGTCGTCCTCGATGCGCGCTGCGACCATCACTGCTTGAAGCCCAGAGGTCGCGCTCCCTGCGCGACGAGACGAGGAACTGCCCCAACGTGCCTCGTTCAGCTTTTCGTCCCCAACTCACTGACCCCTACTGATTCGAGACGGCCGCCCATTCGGGCGGCCGCCTTGCTTTGTCGCGTTGCGTCGTTTCCTCGCGCAAACCGACGACCGGCCGACTTCCGCTCTCACGGTAGTTGGCGGGCGGGTTGGTTCTGTTCTCCGCGGATACGCGCTCGTCTCCGGCCCGTCGCGCGCGGCCCGCAGTAAATAGCATCTGGACGCGCGCAGGTTGAGACGAAGCTGGAAGCGAGACTTGTTACTTTCGTATAGAGTCTTGCCGTGCGGCAATACAATTGCCACCAGAACGCCCGGGTGGCGCTTGCCAAACTGGCAGCCACCGCGAGGAGGGGCGGACAGGCTGACGTCAGGGGCGAGCTCTCGAGGCTCGACATCGTGAGATCGTCGGCGCGCCCGCTGCCTCACGGATTGGCACGCTCCTCGCTTCAGACGACGTGTGACCGGATACACGGACCATGGAAGGCGGAGCCGAGCGGCTGTTGGCGGTTGGTTCGATCGAGCAATCGGGTGGCTGCGGGCGCGCGTGACGCGAGAGATCGCGGCTTCACGTCAGCGACTGGTCACGGGCGCCACGGAGACGTCGGGCACGCGCCGCTGGTTCGCGCGTCTGCACTGGCTGCTGGTCGCCAGCGTCGCGACGACCCAGCTGATGGCTTTCAGCACCGGAGTCGGGCGCTTCGTGCAGGAGGATCCACGCGTGGTCCCCGTCCGTCGTCTGGCGCACCCCAGCCAGCGCGCCACGGCGGAGCAAGCCGCCCCCTCCGAGCCTTGCGCTGGGATCCACCTGGGCGAGGTGCTGCTGGACTCCCGCGGCGAGCCCACCTTCGCCACGTTGCGGGGGCCCGGTCAGTCTCATGCATTTCCGCGTAGAATTGGCGACCGGCTGGCTGGAGCCTGGAAGGTTCGGGCACTGCGCATCGGCGCGGGTGAAACCGGCGCGAGCGCGGAAGACCCGTTGCGGGCTCAGGTCGAGCTCGCGTCGGGAGATCGGGTCTGCACCCTGGGGACCGAGCACATCCGTCGCGGCAACTACTCGGCTTCGCTCTAGTCTGTCCACCAGGGGCTATTCGGCAGCGCTCCGAGCTGGAGCCCCGTGGCCCTCGCTGGCAGCGCTTCGACGAGCCTTCACGTGGGCTCCCAGCTCGCGAATCGCTGCCATGCAGCGCTCCGCGGCGTCGCGCTCCGCGCTCAGCTTCGCGCGGCGGGAGGCGGCCGCCTTGGCGCGCAGGTCGGCGAGCTCGATCTCGGGGCCGTACTCGATGTCTATGGGGTACGCGTGGGGACACAGCCAGTTGCGCAGCGTCTCGAGGGCGAGGTTGCTCGACATCCCAATGATGAAGATGGGCACGACCCGGGCGCCCTCCGCTTCGAGGGCGACGCGCCCGACCCCGAACTGCACGGGTAGGAGCTCATAGGGATCCGGGCCTTTCCCACGCGTCCCCTCCGGATGGATCCCGACCACGGTGCCGGGCACCTTGAGTTCGTCGACCAGGCGCCGCAGCGCCAGCAGGTTGAAGCGCAAGTGCTTCCGATCGCGGAACACGGGCGGGTACATCATCATCCCGCTCATGGCGAGATTCACGATGCCCCCGAGCGGGTGCTCGTAGAAGAAGCTGCTCCGCACGGGAAAGAACGCTCGGCGCCCGAGCCGCGAGCGCGTCACGTTGACGAACGTGATCACGAAGAAGTCGAAGAAGGAGCGATGGTTCGCGACCAGCAGCACTCGGTCTTCCGGCTCGAAACCGTCGATGACGTCAGCTCCGCTGACGCGGTAGCGGCGGCCGCCACAGAACCACAGCATCGAGCGCATGAAGGTGGAGATCCAGACCTCGCTGACCCACTTGTGTCTGCCCTGGAACGCGTCCGCAAAACGCAGCAAGCGTCGTTCGACGGCCGTGAACGACTCCAGGGATTCTTCGGGCCACTCCGCCATGACGTCGAGTCTATCAGGGTGTTGAAGAACACCCTGCCAATCAAGAACCACGGTGCCCGCGCAGACTCGTTCCAGATCTTGCTCGCGCTTGCAGAGCACCCCGCGCATGTCCAGGACGGGGACTGGCGCCAGCTGTGCAAGGGCGAGCCGCGCCGCGCTTGCTCCGCGTCAGGTCAAATCACCGGCCGATGAGCTAGGATGAAGTCGATTGCAGCGCGAACCCGTGACGGCAGAGGCCGCGCGCGCGGAGACGCTGAAGCGCCGCTCGGGAACCACACGCTTGACGTTGCCGCGGCGGTCCAGGAGCTGCCAGCTGGTCTGGGCTCGGGTGAGGACCCCTGGTGCCCCCTCGAGCTGGGCCGGGGTGATGCGTCCCCGCTCGAAGTGTTCGCGAAAGAACTCAGGCGACGCGAACAGCTCGAACGGCAGCGTCCAGAGCTTGCGGCCTACCAGACTCTGGTCGCGGATTGGTCCCGCGCGGAACGCCAGGTCGATGGACTCGTCGAGCAAGGGCAGCACGCTGTTGCTCAGGATGAGCTCGACACGCACGGCCGGATACTGCTTTGCGAACGCCATCAGGGCCGGAGCGATGCGTCGCGAACCCTCGAGCTGAGTCGCAGTGACGCGCAAGGGGCCTGCTGGCGTGCCGTCAGCGTCCTCCACCGACTCCAGGACCGCGCCGAGTTCGCGTAGACTTGGAGCGATTCGTTCGAGGAGTCCGCCACCCTCGACGGTCAGCTGCACGCTCCTCGAGTTGCGATGGAAGAGGTGAAGGCCGAGGTGGGCTTCCAGGCGCTTGATGCGGCGACTCAGGGTGCTCGGTGGCAGTCGGAGTCTTTGTGCCGCCAGTCGGAAGCTCCTGACTTCCGCTACCGCGCGGAATAGATCGAGATCGTCCAGCATACCATTCATGGCATCAAGGATTCCAGATTGTGCCATGGACGGGAAGCTGGCTCACGTCCATGGTGTCGAGATGAGAGACGCGAGAGTGGTGGTCATCGGCGCGAGTTCCGGCATCGGACGCGGCCTGGTGAAGGTTTTGCTCGAGGAGGGCGCCCTGGTCACGGCAGTTGGACGCAGCGCTGAGCGCCTGGCGCGACTCGCGGACGAGCACCCCACGGAGGCGCATGGGTGCTTGCGGTTCCAGACGGCGGACCTCACCCAAGAAGAATCCATCCGGGCGACCTTCTCGGCCATCGGAGAGGTCGATCACGTGGTGATCACCGCCGTGACGCCGGTCTACGGCGCGATCGGGGAGCTCGACATGGCCCGTGTGCGAGAGCTGGTGGACTGCAAGCTGTTTGGCGCCCTGCACGTCGCGAAGCACGCTCGCTTCGACCCCGCGGGGAGCCTGCTCCTCACCGCCGGGATCGCGATGGAGCGTCCCGGCCCCGGGAGTGCACCGATCGCCGCGGTGAACGCTGGCCTGGTCGGCCTGATGCGAGCGCTGGCCGTCGACTTGGCACCAGTGCGCGTGAACACGCTCTCGCCTGGCTGGGTGGATACGCCCGTGTGGGACCGACTGGCTGGTGCGGGCAAGGAACGTATCCTCGCGGAACACGCGCGCAGACTGCCTGTCGGGCGGGTCGGGTCACCTCGGGACGTGGCCCTCGCGGCGCTGGCCTTGATGGAGAATGGGTTCGTCAACGCGAGCGTGCTCGAGGTGGATGGTGGACACCGCTTGATTCGCT
>JAGQIY010000462.1 GCA_020430865.1 Myxococcales bacterium | reverse complement strand
CGTTGCGAAACGGTGATATCAGCCGGCCTACGCTGCACGTTGGCGGCACACCGAAGCGCGGCGGTTCGAGCGAGCTGCCTCGTGACACGACGGTCGCTCCGCCTTCGACCATCCCTGCAAGCGGCACCCAGCCTGAAGATGCCTCTCATCAGTGCCCGAACGCATGCTCCGAAGCGCTGAACGCTTGTCGCAGCCTGTGCGAAGGCGGGTGTGACTACTGCGTCGAGGAGTATCGCGACTGCAGCGAGCGTTGTGTGAAGCAGCCCTCCGGGCAGGATCCAGGTAAGCCGCCAGCGTCCGACCCTGGCGAGCCGCCCAGCCAAGAATGACCCCCCCGAACGCCTACATTGCCTGACTCATTCGGCGCGCATTTGCGGCGTTTTGTTGCCGCTTTCGTGGCGTGGCTGTACCCGAATAGAGACCCCGATGAACGTAGAACATCCCCTCCTTGGTTCGATGAGCTCGGCCCTGGCCACCCCCCTGCCGCGCGTGTTGCGACCCAAGCGGGCGCTGCCCGCCGACAGCGTGCGGCCCACCCGGGCCGAGGTGAACCTCGCCAATCTACGCCACAACCTGCGAGTCGTGCAGCGACACGCCGGGAGCGCCCAGGTCTGGGCGGTGCTGAAGGCGGATGGGTACGGACACGGCGCCAAGGCCATCGCACGAACGCTGGAGCGTGCCGGCGCGAAGGGGATCTGCGTGGCGCTGCTCGAGGAGGGTGTGGAGCTGCGTGAGGCAGGCATCAAGCTGCCGATCCTGGTGATGGGCGGCTACTACGGGCGCGCCCACGGCGAACTGCTGCGGCACGACTTGATCCCGGTGGTCAGCGATCTCGATCAGGTGGAGGCGCTCGCCGAGGAAGTGCGGTTCACCGGCAGCGAGGCGGCCCGAGTGCACCTCAAGGTCGATACCGGCATGGCGCGCCTCGGTGCGCTACCAAAAGACGTGCGGAAATTGGCAGAGGTCCTCCGATCACGGGCGGAGCTGAAGCTGCACGGGTTGATGACACACTTCGCGTGTGCCGACTCCGGTGATCCGGCGACCGTGGCCGAGCAGCTGGGAGTCTTCCAGGCGGCCAGCGACGAGCTGGCGGCGCTGGGTCTGGTCCCGGAGGTGCGCCACGCAGCGAACAGCGCCGCGCTGCTATCCCACGCCCCGAGTTGCCTCGACATCGTGCGGCCGGGCATCGCGCTCTTCGGGGTAGCCCCCGGACAGGTCGAGTGCACTGAGCTGCGCCCGGTGATGTCCGTCAAGAGCGAGCTCATCAGCGTTCGAGAAATTTCCGCGGGGCAAGGAGTCGGCTACGGCTGGACCTGGAAGGCTTCGCGCCCGAGCCGCATCGCAACGGTTCCGATGGGTTACGCCGATGGCCTCAGCCGCGGTCTCTCCAATCGAGGGCACGTGCTCGTACGCGGCCGGCGCGCGCCCGTCGTGGGCGTCGTGAGCATGGACATGACGATGATCGACGTGACCGACGTCGAGGGCGCCGACCTGGGGGATGAGGCCGTGCTGCTGGGGCGGCAGAAGGGTGTCCTCGGAGAGGAATGCATTTCCGCTGGGGAAATTGCACAGCACCTGGGTACGATACCCTGGGAGGTGCTGACCGCGGTCTCGCGCCGGGTGCCGCGCTTCTACCGAGAGCCCTGAGCCCGAGAGCTTTGAGCCCGAGAGCTCTGAGCCCGAGAGCTCTGAGCCCGAGAGCAGGGTCGCCGGGGCTAGGTCCTTCGGTCCAGTGGGCGCCGCTCTCGAGCGGACCGGTGTCGGCGCCGGACCCGCGATCCACGGGCGACCGAGCAGAATGCTCTGTGAGCGAGGCTCACAGGCGGGTACCCTTTTGGGTCATGCTAGGGGAACGCGAAGAACCAAGGGACCCGAGGACTGCAAAGCCAGCGGCTCCGAGCGCGCGCTGGGCGGGCCGCGGGACCCCCGCTGCGCTGCTGCTGCTCCTGCTCGTTCCCCTCCTTGCCTGCAAGCAGAAGAAGGACGGCTCCTGCTCCACCGCAACTGATTGCCCGGTGGGCCAGGCTTGCGTCAGCGGTGTGTGCGCCGCGCCGGCCGCGCCGGAACCGGCACCGGCTCCGGCGCCCACGCCGACCGAGACGGCGCCCGCCGTGCCGAGCAAGACCTGCGCACTGATCGCGCTGAGCGGCGTCTCCAGCCGCGGCTTTCTCAGTGCCGCGCGGGAATGCGACGTCGAGGTCGAAGACGATGGCGACACCCTGAAGTCGAGCTGCGCGCTGGCGATGTTCGTCACGCCTCGCGGCGGAAAGCCCATCTCTCAGGGCAGCGGGCGCATGACGTTCAAGCTGGAGAAGAAGTCGACCGACGGCGACGTCACGGTCTACAAGGGCACAGGCACCGATCGCTCGGCGTTCCCCGTCATGCTCAAGTTCAGCAAGCTCTACGACACCGCGAACGGTCAGATCACGATCAGCGGCAAGCCCATCACGCTGACCTTCCGTCCCTGCAAGAACAAGTAGGCGCGCCTTCACTCCTCGCAGCCGTGCGCCTGCGAGTAGGAGTCCAGCTCCTGCCAGAGCACGTGGGCGATGCGGCTGCCCATGAACGCCGCGCCGGTCTTGGTGAAGTGATAGAGATCGCCGCCCGCCAGGCCATGACGGTAGAACGTCGCCATGGACGCGTCTCCGCCCATTGCCCCGCGGAAGTCCCAGAAGGCGGCCTGATGCTCCTCGGCTGCAGCCTCGAGCTGTTCGCTGACCTTGACGATGGAGGGCTTCGAGTGCTTCGCGCCCTTGTTCGCCACTTGATCTGGCGGGCTCATCACCAAGAAGGAGACCTCGGGGTTGGCCTTGCGGTGCAGCGCGATGATCTCTCCCAGGGCGCGCGCGTTGTCGCCGGCGCGGAACAGGTTGGTCCCCAGGAGGAACATCACGAGATCGTAGTTGCGGTGTCGCAGCATCTGCTCGGTCGTCTTCGGCTCCAGCTCCGCCAGGGCGTAGTAGCCGACGCCGCCGATGCCCAGGGAGTCGACCACGACGCCTCGATCGCGCTCCAGCACCACCCCGAAGAGCCGGATCTCTCGCCGCGTCTTCGCCACCACCTGCAGCTCGTGGGGCGCATCGGGGAGCTCGATCTCTGCATAGCCCGTGCTGGGGCCTTCGCCCTGAGTGCTGACGACGCGCTTCTCCTCCCCGTCGGCGACGAGGGCGAAGTCACCGCCCTTGCTCGCCTCGAGGTAGTACGCGCCGAAGCGCGTGATGGTCTTACCCACGGGGGAGTCACCGGTAGCGGTCGCGAACTTGCCCATCGCCCCTGGCGAGCGCGTCGCTGCAGCTATCCCTGCGGAACCGTATAGCCGTCGGCGGTCGCGGAGCGTCGTGGGACAGTAGAAGCGCCACTCACCGACCCAGTCGTGGTGGACGTCGATGTGCTGATACCAGCGCCAGGGCTTGCCCACCGCGACGTAGCCGTGACCACCATCACCGTGCTGGAGCTGCAGGATGCGCCTCAGCTCCCCGCTCAGGAAGTCCAGGGTGAGGTTGCTGTCTCCATAGAACGCGATGCGCAGCGGGCGACCAAGCTGTCCGCGATCCATCAATATTGCCTTGCGGAAAAATTCCCGCAGGCGGTCGGGGTGCTCGATCCGGGGTAGCGGCGGGTCGACGGCCGCACTTCGCGGCTCTGGTACCTTGAAGCGGGGCGCAACGCAGCTCGTGTGCTTCGGCTCGTCAAACGGCTCGCGCGGCCTCCCGTTTCCTCCATCGGTGGCGCTCGCCGCGCCGGGGCGCGGCGAGTCTGCGGTGCGCTCGGTCGAGCCGCCACAGCTCGTGCAGAGCAGGATCAGGGCCAGGCTGAGGCGGGACTGAGCTTCGGTCAACACCGCAGCATGGTAGTGCAGCCAGCGGCTGAGCGAGCAAGTCTCAGGCGCGCTTGCGTGCGGGCAGCGCCTTCGTGGCGACGCGTGAGGCGCTGGCGCGAGGCGCCTCGCTGAAGCTGACGTCGATGACCTGCTGCCCGCTGGCTCGCCCGGACGGCCGAGCGCTGGGGCT
>JAGQIY010000461.1 GCA_020430865.1 Myxococcales bacterium | reverse complement strand
GGAGTTTCTCGTTGATGGTTGCCTTGAGCTTGCTCAGGCTGTCGGTACGCGGTGCCGTTTCGAGGGAAACGATACCCTTCTGTCGGCCGTCGTCGCGAACTTGGTAGAAGACGCAGTTCTTCTTAGCCAAGTCCAGCAGCAGGGACGCGAACCAGATGTTGTGGGTGAATACGATCAACTGCTGTGTGCTGGAAATCGCGGTGAGCCGTGCAACGACCTCGTAGATCCGGCGGTAGTCGAGGCTGTTCACCGGGTCGTCTAGGACCACCGGCGCGCTCGACTCCTGCAACGACGCTTCCGCGAGGAAGTCCGCGAGGGCGATCACCTTCTGTTCGCCTTCGGACAGGATGTCGCTCACCCGGTGCTTGCCAGCGACGACCTTCCGTCGAGCTGCTTCGCCTTTGCGTCCCGGAAAGTCGAGCTTCAGTTTCGGGGCTCTTAGCCGCTCACACTCGGCGAAGAACCGCGCCTCGAAGTCACCGTGCAGTGCGACGGCGCTTGCCTGCTTGGCGACGCCAGTCAGGGACCGGAGCACGGCGGAAAAGACCTTCGTGATGGCTGCCGCTTTCGCTTGCCATCGCGACTCCTCCAGGTACTTCAGCACGAGCGGAAGGTTCTGGGCGAGCTTCTGGCGATCTTGGAGTGCCCTGAGCTGTGCGGTGCGAGAAGCGAGTTCGGTTTCTCGCTGCTTCGCCTCGCTTTGTGCGGCCCGCAGCTTCTCGGATGCGTCTTTCACCGTGGTGGCGATTCTGTCACGCAGTTCTACCAGGCCGGTCGGCGCGATCCAGTCGTCGATGCGCCGCTGCTGTCTCACGCCTTCACACAGCGAGCGCACAGCTGCCAGTGCCGGTGTAAGGCTTTCCGCTAGCGCCCCGCTCTCGGGAACGCTGGCTATCCTTGTGGCAAGCTTCTGCTGCAGTGCATCCGCTTCGACGGAACCGAGCGCGGCCTTGAAGGTTTCGAGTTTTCCCAGGCAGGCGTCCAACTCCTGTTGGCCCTTGCTCTTGGCGAGGTCCCGGTACTTTTGGATCAACGCTGCGGCCGCGTCGGAGAGAGACTGCTGACAGTACGGGCACGCGTCTCCGGTGTGTGGAAACTTGGGATCGTGGGTGGCGGCGATGAATCGCTCCGCGCTGTCGATGAACTCCCGCCAAGTCGCATGGTTCTGGCCGAGGATTCCCGCGTCCTTGAATGCGGTCGTCGTCGTCTGTTCAATGGCCTCCCTGGCGGCGACCGCCGCATCGAGCGCTTTCCGGTAGGCTGCAACTTCGAACGTAAGGACGGCGTTCAGAGCAGCCAGCACCTCCTCGAAGAGTGCGATATCCGCACTGGCGGCCTTGGCCTTGTTGTCGAGGTTGTCAGGTTGCAGGGCGGAAATGGCCAACTGAAGTTGGCGCATTCGTTCCTCGCACGGGGCGTCGAAGTTGGCGAGCGCCTTTAGGCGTTCCACGTCGGTTGCAGGTCCCAGCGACTCGAACATCGAGAAGACCTCGGTTCCCCGAGTGAAGGAACTCGACGACAGGGCCAGATCTATCCGCCTGCTGTCGATGTGCTCGTCCAGCAGCTTTTTCAGACCCTCGACCGCACCGTGGCAAAGTCGGAAGAGGACGAGTTCGCCTGGCGTGTACTGATAGTTGAGATCGTCATCGACGTGCAGGCCTACAGCGCGCGAGTCGAAAACGGCGATCCGGCCGAAGGGAGCAACACCGGCCGCGTTGTCCCACTTGAGCTCGTGCTGCTCATTTCCGAGCGCATACTTGATCGTCGCGGTAGGCGTCCCAGGGGTGTTCGAGTCAACATCGTCCAAGATCTCCTCGGCTGAGCGCACGTTGGCTAGCCGCTTGAGGATTCTGCAGTAACCGCTCTTCCCGGCAGCATTCTCTCCGAAGAGGATGGTGAGGGCGGGATGGAACTCGATCTCCTGTCCT
>JAGQIY010000460.1 GCA_020430865.1 Myxococcales bacterium | reverse complement strand
GGGAAGGCGAGTCAGAGTGAGAGGAGAAGCCGGAAGACCTGCTCGGAGCAGCTCGCGAAACGCGAGGTGAAACCCGATCGAAGCGCGCGCTCGCTTCCGGAGGTCCCGGTGTCCGTACGTCCTTCATCCAAGCTCGTCCCGCTGCTCTTCACCCTTGCCGGCTGTGGCGTGCCCGAGCCTCCCGGCTCAACCGGTGGCACCGACTCGGCAGAGACGGAGTGCGGTCGAGGTCTCGTGGTGATCAGCTCGGATTACCAGTCGTCAAACGTCTCGCTCCTGGATCCTCAAGGAAACGTGCTCTCCAGCTCGTTCATTTCCTCGGCTAGTTCGGGGGTGAGGCTCAACGCTCCACTGAGCGGCGATGTGGTGGTCCCTGGCGCGCGCTTGGCGGGCGACCGAGCCGTGTTGCTCGACCGCAAGGCAGCCTCTGTCGTCAGCTGGATCGATCTGAAGACCGCCAGGGTGACCGCGCAGCTCGGCGTCGGCACTGGCTTCAGCGCGAACCCCCATGACTACATCGAGGTGAGACCGGATCTCGCCTTCGTCACTCGCTTCGACCCGAACCCCGAACCGGGCAGACAGGCGTTCGATGGCGGAGACGATGTGTTGGTCCTCGATCCGTCCGTGCCGGCCATCATCGGCCGCATCGACCTCTCCAGCGCCCTCGGCGAGAACAGCCAGGGCTTCTTCCCGCGCCCGGACAAGCTGCGCGTCGTCGGGGATCAGCTGTACGTCCTGGCGAGCGCCTACTCCGCCGACTTCCAGGACAGCCTCGAGTCCCGCATCGTGCGCGTGGACCTGGAGTCCCAGAGCGTCGCCGAGGTGCTGGTGCTCGACGGCCTCCACGCGTGCGCTGGGCTTGCGCTGTCTCCAAGTGAACAGCAGCTGGCCGTCAGCTGTTCCGGTCCGTTCGGAGGCGACGCGATCATTCCCGAGGGCAGCGGCCTCGGCCTGGTCGACATCCGGGACGGACTGCGCCTCGAGCGCTCCATTCCCGCGGGAGAGCTGACCACGGATCCCCTGGCCTACTCCCTCGACTACCTGAACGACGAGACCCTGCTCATCACGACGTTCGGACGCTTCGAGCCCGGCAAGCCGCCGCGCCCGGACCGCCTGATCCAGCTAGATCTGCGGGACCTGAGCGGCGAAGAGCTCCTCGCGTCCGCCTCCCTGCCGTTCACCCTCGGGGACGTCCGCTGCAACCCGGCCTGCGGAGATTGTTTCCTCACGGATGCTGGACGTGGGGGCGTGGTGCACCGCTTTGGTTTCGAAGTCCCCGGAGCTGGAGAGGCCCAGGCACAGGTGCACCTGGGGCCGCTCAGCCTGCAGTCTTCTACCCGACCTGACACCGAGATCGGCCTGCCGCCGCGCTACCTCGGCGCCTTCTGAGCGATGGACGAGGCCAGCGCCTGCACGCCGGAGTCGCTCGAGGTGCTCGCCGAGGACGCCCACTGGGTGATCATCGACAAGCCCTCCGGCTTGCTGGTGCACCCAGGTTGGGCGAGGGAGCGCCCCACGGCGCTGCACCTGGTGCGCGACCGCGTGGGCTGTCACGTCTACCCGGTGCATCGCCTGGATCGCGCCACGAGCGGCGTCCTGACCTTCGCGAAGGACCCCGAGAGCGCCTCCGCACTGGGCCAGGCGTTCGCCGGAGGTCGGGTGAAGAAGCGCTACCTGGCGCTGGTGCGCGGAGCGCCCAACGGTCAGCTGATTGACCACTCGATTCCTCGGGGAGAAGACAAGCAGGGCCCACGAGTCGAGGCGCGGACGCGCATACGCTGCCTGTCGACGGCCAGCCTCACTCAGACGCTGAACGGGCACCCGGTGCGCTACTCACTGATCGAGGCCTGGCCCGAGACCGGACGCTTGCACCAGATCCGCAGGCACCTGAAGCACGCCGGGCATCCCTTGCTCGGCGACGTACGCTACGGCAAGGGAGACCACAATCGACTGTGCCGCGAGCACTTCGGGCTGCAGCGCCTCGCGTTGCACGCCGCCGACCTGTGGCTCCCTCACCCCCGAACCGGGGAGATCAGGCATTTCTCCACGGAACTGCCTCGAGATCTGCGCGACGCCTTTCGGCACATGGGCATCGACCTCAGTTCGCTTCGAGGAACGGATCCGACAGCTTCGGGTTCGTGAGTAGACTCTCGTCGGTCAGCGCGTTCAGAAACGCGATCACATCCTGGATCTCCTGTTCGTCGATCTCGAAGCCTCGCACCAGGCCGGATTTCAGTGGGCTGAGTCGCCCATCACCGGCGTAGGGACCGCTCTCGGTGACGCTGCCGCCACGTGAATAGTGGAGGATCACGTCGCGCAGCGTCGGCAAGCTGCCGTCGTGCATGTATGGCGCGGTGAGCGCGACGTTGCGCAGGCTCGAAGGGCGAAACATCCCGCGGTCCTTCGGATTCAACGTCAGCTCGTAGAGACCCTGGTCGTAGCTCGGGTAGCTACCGTCGCCGCCGACGTTGTAGAGGCCGTTGTTGAAGAACGGATACTGGATGGTGCCAGGCGTCGTGTTGGCGTCGTGGTAGGAGACGCTGAGCAAGACGCCGTGGTGACAGTGGAAGCACTCGAGGCGCTCTCCGTTGAACAGCGCGAGGCCGCGCTTCTGGCTCTCGTCGAGAGCGTCGTCGTCACCATCGAGGTAGCGGTCGTACGCGCTGTCGCCACTGATGATGGTGCGTACGAAGCTCGCCAGAGCCATCACCACCTTGTTCACCGTCGCGCCGGAGTCGCTCCTGGGGAACGCCGCGGTGAATAGCTCCTGATAGCGCGGGTCGTCATCGAAGCGCTTCAACACCTCGTCGACGTTCCCATCGTTCACCCCGAGCTCGACAGGATTATCCGCACGGATTGGAACTGGGATCTGATCTTCGAGGCTCAACAGGCCGTTGTTCGCCCAGGTCAGCGTGCTGTGATAGGCGACGTTGGCGAGCCCGGGGGAGTTTCGGCTCAGCGTCTGCCCTGTAGATCCCTGCGGCAATTTGAGTCCGTCGGCGAACGCAAGCTCCTGGTGATGACAGCTCGCGCAGCTCTGGGTCTCGTTCGCGGACAGCTGCTTGTCGTAGAACAGGTGACGGCCGAGCCTGATCTTCTCGGCCGTCAGTGGGTTCGTCTCTGGAATCGCCGGCAGCTCGAAGCGCGCCGGTAGGTCCAGGAGCTCGCGCACTCCAGCGCCTTCCTTCGGCGCGTCCTCGCCGGAGCAGCCAGCGAACAGCGCGGCGAGCAGGAGCGCGCTGGCAGCTCGCCTCATTTCATCCCGAACACGGTATTGAGCTTCGCGTCGGCCACACCGGTTTCCATGCTCACGCCGAGCTTGCCGAAGATCGGCGCGCAGTCCGTCTGCGAGGGCATCGAGTGGCAGGCGACACCGGGCCCCTCGCCGATCACTTCCTTGGTCTCGCTGTCGAGGATCGGCACCCGGAAGTCCTGGCCGTCGAACACCTTGCGCACGTCGATGGTGACGACGCTGCTGTCCAGGTCGAAGTCGCCGAGACCAACGCCTGGCGTGTTCACGAAGCCGCACGAATCGCGATCCTCTAGCGCCATGCCACCCATGGGTCCGCAGTCACGGCTGCCCACGTGGACGTACGCGTCACCGCTACCGTCGCTCGCCTCCACCGCCGCGTTGAGCACGAAGTGGCGATAGCCGGAGGCCCA
Source organism: Myxococcales bacterium (assembly GCA_020430865.1). Next base: position 4,179 of record JAGQIY010000460.1, on the reverse strand, counting down.
GTTCCAGTACATCTCGTTCAGCGGGGAAGGCGCGCTCTCCTCGGTGTTGACGGCGATGACTTCCTTCATCAGCCGCTGAGGCACACCCACGTCGAAGACGACGCTGCTGACCTTCTCGGGGAAGGTCATGCCAGTGATCACACTGTTGGTGCGGGCGGTGCCCTCGGCGAAGGCCACCGACGAGCTCGTGCAGGTGCCCTCGGAGTTTCCCGTGAGGTCGATCAGCGCGACGGAGCCGGCGTCGCTCACGTACTGGAAGTCGTTCTCGTCGAGCTCCATCTCCACCGGGTCACCCTCGGCGGTGTAGAAACGGATGTTGCTGACGTAGAAGCGCAGGTCGCTCACGCCGACGCTGACGTCGCCGCTGCTGCCAAGACCGCTCATCGCGTCGTTGCAGCCGACGGGTTGCTCGCCATCCACGGCAGCGAAGCTCAGAGCGAAGGCGGACTTCGACGCCGTGGGCTCGGCGGCGTCGTCACTGCCGCAGCCGGCCAAGAGCAGGCCCGACGCGGCGAAAACGTAGAGGACTTGGGGGAGTGTGACACGGTTTTTCATAGGCGTGCCACAAGTGTATACCCCAGTCCAACCTTCGGTCGAGGAGGCAGTTTGTCGCGTAGCGCACGAGCCACGTCGAGGCCTCCGCGCCCCGGAAATCATTTCCTCCGGGAATCACCTCGCTCGTCTCGCGCGAAATATGCGCTGTGCTCGGCTTCGACCGAGGAAGCGTGGCGAATGATGTGCGCGACGGAGGGGGCGCTGCGCCGGGATCGAAGCGGGCCGCCGCCGACGTCGCTCCTCCCGGCAGCAGCTACTCGCCGACCGCGGGCTTCAATACCGGGAAGCGCACGGGCCGGGGCCCGGCGGGACGCTCGGCGCACTTGCTGATGCTGGGACCAACCAGACCGGGCATGCTGCCGAGCAGCGCGAAGAACTCCTCGCGGGCGGCGCCAGTCAGGCGCTCGGAGCAGAGGCGGGCGACGTGAGGATTTCGCCGGGCCTGGCGCACCATCTGAGCCACTCGGGGTGTGACCTGAGCCGCGCAGCGGGAGCACAGCTCGTTGTCGAGGTGTCGGGTCTCCAGGCAGACCGAGCAGCGGCCCACCTGGGCGAACGGAGTGTGAGGGTCGAATGCAGCCATGAGAGGCTCCTGACATGCTCGAAAGGACTCTGCCAAAACTTCGACTTTGTTAGGGATTTTGACACGAGGCCTTAACTTCGATAAGTGCCCAACATGTTGGGGTAGAGGCACCCCTCACCCCCACATGCACGACACGAACCCGACCCATTCCTGCGCGGAAAGAATTTTCCGCCTGGACTTGGATCGGCTCGCTCCCGCGAGGAAATGACTTGTGCGCGCGCTGTAACTCTCGGGGGAAAGCGGAGGAAAGCACCTACACTCGCCACGGAGACGCGTCGAACGCTGCCTGGAAGCCCTCAGATGCGGAGCAGTCCGAAGGCCTCGTGGAGCACGAGATCCATGCGACGGATGGCGTCGCTCGAGGGCAACACCTTCCAGCTGAGCGCGGACTCGTAGGCGACGGGAAATGGCGTGACGTCCATCCCTGCCTCGCGGAAATAAGCGATGGCCCGGCGCATGTGAGTCGCGCTGGTGACCAGCACCACCTGCTTCACCTCGGGGTGCTGATCCAGCAGGCGCTTGCTGTTCTTCGCGTTGTCTCGTGTGGACTGTGCGTCCGGGTCGAAGAGGATGCGGTCTCGCGGCACGCCGAGCTCCACCAGCAGGTCGGCCATACCGTTCACGTACTCCTGGTTGATCCCCGTCACGACCACCCAGCGGAACTCGTGCTCGCGATACGCACGCGCCGCACCGATCAAGCGGCCCTGAGTCACGCCGTCCAGGGTCTCCGCGTCGGGCACCCAGGAGTAGACGTTGCGCGAGCCACCCGAGAGCACGACCAGGGCACGCTCGTTGGCTCCGGCGTGGAGCGCCTTGGCGAGGTCGACGGGGGGCGGCTGCAGCCAGCGCAGACAGATGCTGGCCACCCAGGGACTGCTGACCAGCCACAACAGGCTCACCCCGGTCCACGCGGCGACGAGCGAGATGCGATGAGGACGCCGCGTGATCTTCCAGATCGACTTCGTCATCCAGGCAAGCGGGACGATGCCGAGGATCAGGCCGAGAAATAGCGGGTCGAAGAGGCGGGATAGCACGCGAGCAAAGTTGCATACGCCGCGCGTTGCTCGAGCGCCAGGCGTCAGAACATCGACGCGTTGATCATCAGGTGCAGCACGATCGCCACCGCGTAGCCGATGGCGATCACGGGAGTCCACTTGAGGTGCGCCGAGAAGGTATAGGCGCCGCGGCTCTGCCCCATCAGCGCGACGCCCGCCGCAGAACCGACGCTGAGCAAGCTTCCGCCGATGCCTGCCGTGAGCGTCACCAGGAGCCATTGCCCGATGCTCATATCGGGGTGCATCGACAGCACGGCGAACATCACCGGGATGTTGTCGATCACCGAACTCAGGATGCCGACACCCGTGTTCGCGGTGGTCGCGCCGAGGTGCAGATACATCAGGCGACTCATCACGTCGAGGTAGCCCATCAGGCTGAGCGCCCCGACGCACATCACCACGCCGTAGAAGAAGATCAGCGTGTCCCACTCGGAGCGCGCGAGGTGACCGTAGACGTCGAAGGGCAGGAAGGAGCCCATGCGCTGGTTGTGCTCCACCTCCTCCTCCTTCATGTTGTACTTGTTGGCGATGTACTCGGTCTTGTAGCTGCGCTTCAGGTAGTGCCCAAAGAAGCCGAGCATCGCCATGCCGGCGAGCATGCCCATCACCGGCGGCAAGTGAAACGCCGAGTGGAAAATCACTGCGGTGATGATGGTGAGGATGAAGAGCCCGACGATGCGCATCGCGCCGCGCTTCATCAGCACCTCTTCGCCGCTCGCCTCGGGCACCCGCTTCGGCACCGTGAAGCTCATGATCAGCGCGGGCAGCACCCAGCTGACCAGCGCCGGCGGAAACAGCCGAAAGAAGTCGAAGATGTGCACGACGCCCTTCTGCCAGACCATCAGCGTGGTGATGTCGCCGAAGGGACTGAAGGCACCGCCGGCGTTCGCGGCGACCACGATGTTGGTGCACGCCGTCGCGACGAAGCGCTTGTCGTCGCCGGCGACAGCCAGCACCACCGCACACATCAGGAGCGCCGTCGTCAGGTTGTCCGCCACCGGTGAGATGCAGAAGGCCAGCGCGCCGGTGAGCCAGAAGCCCTGACGGAGCGTGAAGCGTCGCCGCGACATCCACGAGCGGAGCGCGTCGAAGACGCGACGCTCCTGCATGGCGTTGACATAGGTCATCGCCACCATCAGGAACAGCATCAGCTCCGCGTACTCGAGCAGGTTGTGTCGCGCGGCCTCCTCCACCACCTCGGGCTTGCCGTGGCCGTGATAGGCGATCGCGGTCAGCACCCACATGATGGCCGCGGCGGCCAGCACCGGCTTGCTCTTCAGGAGATGCGTGCGCTCCTCGAAGACGACGAGCAGGTACGCGATCACGAACACCGCGAGCCCGACGTACCCCGCCCAGTGCTGCGTGAGGTTGAGCCGATCCGCGGCGTCGACCGAAGCCAGAAGGAAGCCAGACATAGCGATCGCCGCAGCAAGTGCCTCAGCGGCGCCGCGGGCGTATCACATCGCCGCGCGCTTGGGATGCGTCTTGGCGAGGGGATGCGAGTCCAGCGAGGTTTGCGGGGGCGAGGATGATTTGGTAGGCACCGCTCCCTTCGGCGCCAGCGGGCTCGAGCCTGCCAGGGGCGCGCCACGAGGGACGACACGATGAAGCGTATTGCAGCGGTATTCTCGGCGGTTTGCGGGCTCATGCTGGTTCAGGGCTGTGGCTCGGACGACAGCGACGGCGGGGGCAAAGGCGGCAGCGGTGGCAGTGCCGGCACTGCGGGAAGCGGCGCTCAAGGCGGAACCGGCGCGCAAGGTGGAACCGGCGCGCAAGGTGGAACCGGCGCTCAAGGCGGCACGGCGGGCAACGGCGGAAGTGCCGGCAGCGGCGGCACGGGCGGCACGAGCGGCAGCGGCGGAACCTCTGGCAGCGCCGGCACGAGCGGCAGCGGCGGAACCTCCGGCAGCGGCGGAACCTCCGGCAGCGCCGGCACGAGCGGCAGCGCCGGCACGAGCGGCAGCGCCGGCACGAGCGGCAGCGCCG
>JAGQIY010000459.1 GCA_020430865.1 Myxococcales bacterium | reverse complement strand
TGGAAGATGTCGTAGAAACCGCGGAGGGTGAAGTTGTCGTTGAGCTCCTCCTCGATGACCTCTTCGGTGTAGTGGTAGCAGAGCGGCGATGACGCACCGACCAGGCCCAGGAAGTTCGCTGTGAGGTCGAACTGACGGTTCTGGGCGCCCTCCTTCGGGGGGGCGATCGACTCGATGTCACCCGCCGAGAACTTCAGATCCGGATTGACGTGGAAGCGCAGCACTTCCTTGTCCGGCGGCCCAACGTCCCCGACCGCCTTCAGGTTCGGGGAAATGCGATGCAGTAGCTGCACCGCCTGGAAGAACGAGAAGCCTGGGCCTTCAGCGACCAGACGCTCGATCAGAGAATCGTCAGGTTGCCGCTGCGCGCCGGCCATTCGAACTTCACCTTGGATTGGACACCATGCACCGTGGTGGTGGTGAACGAGTTGAGGGACACATAGGTAGCGAACAGGCGATCGAGGATTGCGCCGAACAAGAACATGTCGCCGTCGCCGGTGAAGCCGCTCTCCTCCAGGAAGATCTCGATCGCCAGGCCTCGCACTGGCGCTCCGCGATACAGCCGCTCTGCGGGCCTCACCTGGATATCGTGGATGGCCTGGATTCGCAGGTCGTTGGCGCGGGCTGCCTGTCGGTCAACCAAGCCGTGCAGGTTGTACACACCGAGCATGGCGCGGAGCGCGTTCTTTTCCGCGAGGGAACGCAGGTTCATCGCCGCGTGAGCGGTCACGCGCCACTGCAGGTCGCGCCCCAGGGGAGGTGGCACGTGAGTGGTTACCGGGCCGATGTTCTTGAACTTCGCGAACGCCGGAGAGCTGGGGGTCGGCACCCGGATCTCTCCGGGGCGCAGGGCGCTCGCCAGTCGCTGGTTGGTTCCCAGTAGATCGATCGACACGACGTCGGCCTGAGGGAGCACACCGCTGTTCTCCGCGGTGCCGAACGAAATCGTCATGTCGACCCCGGTCCCGATCACTGCGGGGCGCAGGTGGGTCGAGTAATAGACCTGGTTGCTCGCCGACGTTCCGCCAATCCGCGTGAACTCGAAGAAGCTCGGGATGTTCACGCGATCGCTCGCGCCTCGCGTGATCGCCTGGACGTCGAGGATCTGATAGACCTCGCCGTGACCTGGCTGGAGCCCCGCCGGGCGCACCAGGAACTGCTCCCGTGTCTGGCTGAGCCGGATGGGTTCTGCTGTGGTCTTGAACAGGTTGATCACTGGGACGCAGTGGAGCTTGACCGAGTCCCTGGTGACCTGGGGTGCGTTCGTCAGCGGAGCGTCGAAGCGAATGGCTATGGCGAAGTCCTGGAGCTCCTCCTTCAGCTCACCGAACCGAACCGTGTTCGCGATGTCGACGTAGGCGAACTTCTGAGGGAGCACGTAGTACTCCTCCAGCAGGCGGAAACCAGGAAACGCCAGGTCTCCGTACGGAAGCAGTGCCTCGCTGTCGTCGAAACCGACCGGGCTGAGGGAGCGCTTGCCGATGGATATCTCTTGCTCACGTCCGCCGAGCTTGTTGGTCTCGATCAGCACCACGTCACGGGTGTGCTCGTGGATCCAGTGCAGGAGCCCGAGCGCAGTGCGTGGATCTCCGGTCAGGTGGAGACGGAGATGTTCGGGGGCGACTGCGGCGATCTGAATGCCTGCCGCGCAACGGAAGTCGATGCGCAGCTGCTGGGTCCCGTCGGGGAGGGGCTCGAGACGCGCTTCCGTGATCTGCCAGGGGACGACCTCACAGTCGGCGCAGGAAGTGAAACGGCAGGGAGTTCCGTCGACCTGAATGCTCGAGAATTCAGATCCTTGCGGAACTATCTTGCGCTCTCGCAACACGTTCGGCAGTAGCTCGAGCTCGAGGATCGCCGCACCCGGAAGTGGACGCGTCAGGTGAGGGAAGAGCAGGCCCGCGATGGCCAGCATCAGCTCAGGGAGCTCGTCGTCGAGCTTCTGCCTGATGCGTCCGGTCAGGAACGCGACGCCCTCGAGTAGCCGCTCGACGTCGGGATCGGCGCCGCGGTCCGCGAGCATGGGGCCGAGCGCGGGGTAGGCTTCGGAGAACTCCTTGCCCAGCTGCCGCAAATAGGCCAGTTCGTCTTGGTAGTACTTGTTGAACACCCCGCGCCGAGCTTAGTCCAAAGCCAGGGAATTCGGCGCCATTTCGCGCGAGCCGCCAGACTCGGCGCGCCACGAGCCGCTCGTCCGAAGCCGTCGGACGACTCAGCGCACCTTGAGTTCGCGGGCGGCGTTCAAGCTCGTCTCGAAGGAGACCGGGACCTTGCCATCCTCGCGCAGGACCTGGGCGCTGACCTCGAAACGAAGCACGAGATCCGGGCTTTCATCGGGTACGAAGCGGACTCGCACGTTCTGCAGTCTGGGCTCGTAGGTCTCGATGCTGTGGCGGATGGTCCTGGCGAGGAGGGTGTTCGCATCGGGAAACCCGTGCACCAGATCGCTCGGGTCCATCACGCCGAAATCCGGACAGGTCAGCATCGAGCCGAGCCGGGTTCCACACATCGTCTGCAGGTGTTCGAGGATGCTATTGCGGATTTCGTGATCGCTGTAGCTACGGCGGGCAACGGCGAGCTCTGGATTCTTGATCCGCTTCAGCAGGCTATTTCCGCGCATCGGCTGCTAGCTTAGCCGCGCTGCTCGTGAGGTGTCGAGGCGCGGTGCCGTTCTCACCCCCAAAAAAACACGCACAAAACCAAACGGCCCACACCGAAGTGTGAGCCGCAATGGATGTCGGAGCGACCTCTCTCAGTCCTTCCAGGAGTCCTGGGCGGCGAGCGGCGGGTCGACCTTGTGGTCGATCTTGATGGTTTCGAACACCAGGTCGACGTACTCGAGCTCCTTGAGGTCCCACTGCGAGTGACCACGGCTGGTCTGCAGGTTGCCGGTGCCCTCGAAGCCGGTGGTGTACTTGATGTGGGCGATGGCCGCGTTCTCCAGCGCGATCTCCATGTAGATCTCCGGAACGCCTTCCACGCTGGTCTGCCAGAACTCGAAGGTCATGCCGGTGAGGAACTCGTTCGTCGTGCAGGCGGTGAAGAGCATGGGCGTCGTCGCGTCCAGGTTCTTGCAGATGCGGATCGGCTTGTGCTGACGACGGCCGGTGGCCTGGGGACCACGCTGCGGGTCCTTGGGAGCAAACAGCTCGTACTCGAAGCTGATGATCTCGATCTTGTCGGTGTGCTCGTTGCGGATCGAGGTTCCGGGGAAAGCGCCCTGGGTTGCACCGGTGAGTTCGCGACACAGTACGTCAAATGCCATGGTGGTTGTCTCCTGTTCCTGCTGTTCGTGCTCGCGCTGACCGCGAGTTCCAATGGTTGAGAAGAGCTGATCCGTTCGTATCCGTACGGATACACTTGGCCTCGCCCGCACTCGTGCCGACCGGCGTCGCGAGTGACACGGCGGGTTGGTCTGCCTCCCCGTTCGTGACCAACCCCTAAGCACTCTCCGTGCCACCCCCCAAGGTCGCTGGAAGCCGTCGTTTCGGGTCCGCTTCGGCGGCGCACTGCAAGCCATTGCAGGAAGGCCGGTGCAGCGATCTGCACAGGTGCAAAAGCTTGCACGTGTGGGAGCGGGGCTTACGTCTGGATGGCTTTCTTGGCCGTCTCGCGTGGCTATTGGCAAAGTTGTCGCAGCATGGAAGCCAGGCGAAGACTGCGGCGATTTCTGGGACTTGGCGTAGCGCTGGGTTCACTTGGGGGGGGCCAGGCGTGCACCGACACCATCCCGAAATCGTTGGATGGTGACCTGACCCGACGGGTCGCACCGGTTCCGGCCTGCGTCATGCGTCTGCCTCCGAAGGGCAAGAGCTCCAGCTTCTCCCGCTCCCTGAGGGAGGACCAGTACTGGAAGCTGGTCTTTCCAGCCTTCAACGAGCGCCGCCAGGAGCTGCCGAAGGACTCCAGGGACTGTGCGGGCCACGATGTCTACGGCCGCGAGGAACTGCAGGGCGGTCGGCCGCTACGGGGCTGGCCGTTTCGCATCAAGGAGGGCGACGTCGTCTTCGGGGCAGGCGGCAGCCACCTGCGCCTGGTCTGGTTGAGGACTCACGCCTATCCGGATGGCACCGCGGGCGGGGCGCTGGCACTGGTGCGAACGCTCAACGACCAGGCGGAAGCCTACGGCGTTGGAGTCTATCGGGGACCGCCGGAGCAGTCGAAGCTGCGCATCGAACGCATGGGCTCCGAGGTGATCCCCACGGTCCAGTCGGAGGGGTGCCTCCAGCCCAAGAGTCAGACGCCGTGCGAGACGACGTTGAAGGTCTTCCTGCCTCGCCGGGGAGAGCTGCGCTTCGCCGCGGAGGTTCCGCTGGAGCGCGTGGGCATCGCGCGCAACGCCGAGCCCGGGATGGGTGGACCCATCGTCTATCGCCTCACGTCCTCTCCCACGTTCGAGGAGGGGCGAATCAAGGTCATCGAGCAAGTTTCCGCGGAGGATTCTCTGGGACGCCAGCTTCGGAAGGCGGAGCTCGAGCGGGTGTACACGCTGACCGAGGGGCACTTGGTCGAGAGCGAGCCCTCGCTGTGGACCCGCATTTTCGAGACCGATAACCCGCCGGAGGGTTCTACGCCCGCCGAGGGCGGAGAGACTCCAGAGGGTGGATGAGCATGCAGACTCCCGTCCAGGTGCGCCTTGGGCTCGCCTGCCAGAGAGTCCGGGCTTCAGGCAAGAAGCCCGCCTTTGTTGTCGAATTGGTTCCGCGCCGAGAATCCTCGACTAGGGTCTCGTTTCGGGTCCCGTTGCTCCTGAGATCGCGATGAGCTTGCTGCGCCGCTTCTTACCGCTTGCCCTCGGCATCACGCTGTCGATACCAGTGTGCGCGCTCACGACGAGCGAGGCCCTCGCGCAGAGCGTGTTGGATCAGAAGTACTCCGAGGGGTTCGCTCTGCAGACGCTGGAGCCCGCACCCGCCGGAGATTGGTTCTTCGCAGCGCCAGACGCCAACGTTGGCGACACGCAGCTGTACGCAATGGCCTTCGGCAGCTGGGCCTTCTCCGCCCCACTGATTCGTCAGGATCCCGTTACCGCGGAGAAACGCCGGGTCAACAAGTACCAGCTGTACACTCACGCCGACCTCAGCCTGGCGATCGAAGACGTCCTGCTGCTGAACGTCGACCTGCCCTTCGTCCCCTACCAGGACGGGCAGGTTGGAGCGCCCAACGAGCCCGGCGGTGGTGTGTTCGCGGATCCCCGGGTCGGTGCGCGCCTGAGTCTCCTCGGGACCCGGATCGATCCCATCGCGATCGCGCTTGGGGTCGACACCTGGATCCCCATCGGCAGCGAGAGTGAGCTGGCCAGCGATGGCTCCTTTCGCGCGAACCCCAAGCTCCTGCTCAGCGGGCGTCTGGGTGATCTGATCTACTCCGCGTCGGGGGGCTACCTGGCAAGAAAGAACTACTTCTCCGGCTCACTCGAGACTGGCCCATCGCTGACGTTCTCCGCTGGGCTTGGGTTGATGTTCCTGCAGGACGCGCTGCAGGCGAGCGCTGAGGTGTACGGCTACAGCACCTTCGACTCCCAGTTCGGTTCCCTGTTCTCGAAGCGCACGACGCCGGGCGGCGCCTTGTTCGGCTTGAAGTACCGCGCGGGCGACGTGGTGATCGGCGCGGCGGCAGGCCCTGGGCTGACTGCATCCCCCGGCGCAGCCACGCGAGGTGTGCTGAGCGTCGCGTACTCGCCGGCCCCCGACCGGCAGGCCTCTCTCGACGACGGTCCTGGAGATACC
>JAGQIY010000458.1 GCA_020430865.1 Myxococcales bacterium | reverse complement strand
CTTCCCAGTGGGGGTCGCGCAGCTTGCGCTTGTACAGCTTGCCGTTGGGATCACGGGGCATCTCGGCGATGAACTCGATTCGCCGGGGCATCTTGTACTTCGCCACCCGGTCCTGGGCGAACTCTCTGAGCTCGGCCTCCAGCGCTTGGGTCCCGGTGTTTCCCGGGGTCGGCTGGATGACCGCCATCACTTCCTCACCCCAATCCTCGTTGGGGATGCCGAAGATCGCGACGTCCTGCACCTTTGGGTGCGTGATGAACACCGCCTCGATTTCCGCTGGGTAAATATTGACGCCGCCGCTGATGATCATGTCAGCCTTGCGATCGCAGAGGAAGAGGTAGCCGTCCTCGTCCAGGTATCCCGCGTCACCCACGGTGAAGAAGCCTTCGTGCCATGACTTCTTCGTCTTGGCCTCGTCCTTGTGGTACTCGAAGGTGTGATCGCCCATGCGGATCCACACGGTACCAATCTCACCCGGTTCCAGAGGCTGCTGCTCGTCGTCGAGCACTCGGATCTGACTGATCGGCCAGGGCTTGCCCACCGTGCCCGGCTTCTTGCGCCAGTCCTGGGGCGTCGCCAGGGTTCCACCGCCTTCGCTGGCGGCGTAGTACTCGAAGATGCAGTCGCCCCACCAGTCGAGCATCTTCTGCTTGATGTCGATCGGGCAGGGAGCTGCCGAGTGGATGACGTGGCTCAGGGAGGAGACGTCGTAGCGGCTCTTCACTTCCTCGGGAAGCTTGAGCATGCGGGTGAACATGGTCGGCACCATGTGGCTGTTGCTGACCCGGTGATCCTGGATCAGGCGCAGCGTCTCTTCAGGAGTCCACTTGTCCATCAACACCACGGCGTGCCCCAGGTGCAGGTGGTTCGTGGCGAAGTTCAGCACCGCCGTGTGATAGAGCGGCGCGACGACGAGGTGCACGCCCTCACTGCCAGGGAGCATGCCAAACAGGCTGAGGAACAGCGCCTGCTGTGTCGCGACGAGTTCCGGCGCGGCTTGACCCACCGGGCGCCGAACGCCCTTCGGGTGACCGGTGGTGCCCGAGGTGTAGGTCATGGGTCCGCCAGCGCTGCGCTCCGCTGGAGCAGTCTTTGGTTGGTCCTGCCACAGCTCGTCGAAGCAGCGGAAGCCCTCGATGGGGTCCCCCAAGTAGAAGCACTTGTCAGCGGGCAGGTTGGCTTCGGCAGCGGCCTTCTTGGCCGCCTCAGCGAAGCGCGAGGAGGCGATGAAGACCTTGCTCTCCGAATCCTTGAGGATATACGCGATCTCGCTCGCGGTGAGGTGCCAGTTGACCGGGGTGAGCCTCCAGCCCGCCTGAGCTGCTGCCATGAAGGTCTCGATGACCTGGTGGTCGTTGGGGGCGGCCACCGCCAGCGTGTCGCCGCTCACCAGACCCTGAGCGCGCAACCCATGCACCAGCTGATTGCAGCGATCGAGCACTTCGCCGAAGCTGTAGGAGGTGCCATCGGGATCCACGATCCCGGTTTGCTCTCGCTTTTCCGCGGCGACTTTCCAAAACCCTAGTTCGACGTTCATGGCTCCTCCCGGCTGGGACACGCTTCGTCCCCCGCCTCACGTGTACCCGAACGCAGCCTTGAATGAAACACGTTCTACGCCAAGTCGCATGCGGCGTCGGGAGACGTGCGCACCGGAGTTTCGACGGTACGCGTCGCTGCTGCTCAGGCGTCCCAGTCGATCTCGATGTCTTCGGTCAGGGGATAGGCCTGGCACGCGAGGATGCAGCCATCGGCGATTTCGTCGTCACTCAGGCAATCGTTGACGGCCATCTTGACCTGGCCGCTCGTGAGCTTGGCCTGGCAAGAGCTGCAGTAACCCTCCTCGCAGGAGTAGGGCGGGTCGACGCCTGCGGCGACGGCCGCTTCGAGCAACGTCTGTCCTTCGCGATAGGGCACCAGATGGAGCTTTCCGTCCCAGCGCACCCGGATCTGGTCGGGCACCGCGAGATCGCCTGCGGCCTTCGTACTCGCTTGTCGTGCGCTGACCTCGTCGGGATCGCTGGGTGAGACGAATCGCTCCACGAACACGTGCTCACGCGGTACGGAAGCCGCGAGCAAGGTCTGCTCGACGAGATCCATGAACGGGGCCGGTCCGCAGACGTAGCAGTCCGCGTCCAGCCAGCCGTCGAGCGCCGCGTGCACGTCCTCGGCCGCGAGGAAGCCGCGCTCCGAGTCGAGGTGATGGCTCAGGCGGAAGCGCTCGCGCTGTCGAGCTGCGAGTTCTTCGAGCTCGGCTCTGAAGATGACGCTTCCAGGATCCCGGTTGGCATAGACCAGGCGGACCCTGCGCTTCGTGCTGGCGAGCGCGGTCTTGAGGATCGAGAACACTGGGGTGATGCCGCTGCCTCCAGCGAACAGCAGCAGCGGAGTCTCGCGATTCTTGAGCGTGAAGCGGCCGGCGGGAGGCAAGACCCGCAGGGTGTCGCCGCGCTTGACCGCGTCGTTGAACCAGTTCGAGACGCGGCCATCCGGCACGCGCTTGATCGTCACGCGATGCTCGGAATCGGTGTCGGGGGAGCTAGACAGCGAGTAGCAGCGCGTCAGGTCGCGGCCGGCGTGCTCGACCCGAAACGTCAGGAACTGTCCAGCCTGGTAGGCGAACTGCGAGGCGAGGGCAGGGGGCACCTCGAAGACGACCGAGCAGGTGTCGGGCGTCTCGCGAATCACTCGAGCCACGCGCAGGTCGTGGTAGGCGTGCAGCTCCGCGCGGAAAGCGTCTTCAGCTACTGCTGGCGTCGTCATGAGCATGGGCCGGGGCGGCGATTGGCTCGGGCTTGGGCGCTTCGGGCAGCTTGAGTCCGATCCCCTTCAACATGGTGCGCAGCGCGAGCCCTGGCAGCCCCTGCTGGACCGCTTGGGGATCCGTCGCGCCCTGCAGTGCCAAGCCGTCCGCGAGAGCCCAGACGGTGCGGGCGATCTGCTCCGCGTTGAGCTCTGGCCGCACGCCGACCTGCTGGAAATGCGACTCGAGGGCCGCACCGAAGCCTTGCATCAAGGCGTTGTCGCGCTGCTGGAGCTTCTCTCGCGCCTCTGGGTGACGTCGCGCGTAGAGCCGGAACTCCATGTCCAGCAGCACGAAGTCATCGACGGAGGCGAGATTCCGCGCGTGGTCGAAGAGCACGGCGAGGCGGCGATCGGGATCTGCGTCCTCGAACACCCCGAGCAGCATCTTCACGATGTTCTCGACGTGGCGCTCCGCTACCTCGAGGAACAGCTCCTCCTTGCTGCCGAAGTTCGAGTAGACCGCGCCCTTGGTGTAACCGGCAGCCTCAGCGACCTCATCGAGGGACGCGCCGTGGTACCCGCGGCGCCCGAATACGGCGGCGGCGGCCTGCAGCAGATCTTCCCGCGTGCGTGCCCTGCGCTCGTCTCGGGTCAACCTACGCGGGGGAGTGTCAGTAGTTACGGACATTTACAGCCTCCAGTACTCAAGAGTATCCCAATACCGAGGAACATATACTGCAAAGTATACCGATACTCCAGGGTATAGTTTGTACTTGACACATTCCGGCAATGGTCGCTAACTCCTCGTAGAACGTGTTTCAGAAACGGGGGCAAACGACTGCTCCCGTGAGCGGCTGGACTGAACACACAGCCAGCGACGGAGGACAACCCATGGTCGGGCGGATCGAGAGCTGTCAGGAGTACTTCGACACTATCCAGGATCGCTTCATCTCGGATCAGGCGAAGGGCGTGGAGGCGACCTACGTCTACGAGCTGAGTGGTGATGGTGGTGGGACGTGGACCGTTTCCGTGAAGGACCAGTCCGTCGCGGTGTCCGAGGGGTCGACGGAGAACGCCAGCGTCACCTACACGATGAAGGCGGACGACTACGTCAAGCTCGCCAACGGCGATCTCGGCGGAGCAAAGGCCGTGATGACGCGCAAGCTCAAGGTGAGCGGTAGCATCCCGCTGGCGCGCAAGATGAACAACTTCCTGCCTCCGCTCAAGGGCTGACGCCCCGCGGAATCAGGATCGGGGCCGCGCCGTGACCCAGGCGCTCGCGGCGTGCTTGGTCGCGGCGCGGGGCGGGTTGGCGACGCGCCGACCCAGTGCAGCAGCGCGCCGAGTCGTGAGTCGAGAGCTGCCGAGGGCGTGAACGGACTGCAAGGGGAGCACCATGGAATTCAATATCGCGGATCTCTACGAGTCGTTGGTCGACACGTTCGGCGAGCGCCTCGCTCTGGTGAGCGGCGACCGCCGCTTGTCCTACGCCGAGCTGGATGAGCGCGCGAATCGCCTCGCCAATTTCCTGGCGTCCCGTGGGGTGAAGGCTGGGGACCATATCGGTCTGCATCTGTTCAACGGCACCGAGTACGTCGAGGGCATGCTCGCCGCGATGAAGCTTCGAGCGGTGAGCATCAACCTCAACTACCGCTACGTTGCTCACGAGCTACGCTATCTCGTCGAGAACGCCGACCTCGTCGCGATCCTGAGCCAACGCGAGTTCGCCCCGATCGTCGCCGACGCCGCGCTCGGCGCCGAGAAGCTCAGAACCTGCGTGCTGCTCTCGGACGACTCGGCCGTGGAGATCGATCCGCGCCTGGAGGCGTTCGACTACGACCAGGTGCTCGCGGAGGCCTCTCCAGAGCGCGCCTTCGAGCCTCGCAGCGGGGATGACCTCTTCATCATCTACACCGGTGGCACCACGGGCATGCCCAAGGGGGTGATGTGGCGCCAGGAGGACCTGTTCTTCGCGGCTCTTCAGGGCGGCAACCCGGGGGGCGATCCCATCGAGTCGCCGGAGGCGCTGGCGCCGTCCGCCGCCGAGGGTGGCGTCACCATGTTGCCCTGCGCGCCGTTCATTCACGGCGCCGCCCAGCTGACGTGCTGGATCTGCCTGCTGTCGGGCGGCAAGCTCGTGATTCAGCCTGGCAAGAGCTTCGACGCAAGGCGCATCTGCGAGCTGATCCCCGAGGAAGAGGTCAACACCATCATGCTGGTGGGCGACGCCATGGGGAGGCCCATCGCTGACGAGCTCGAAGGAGGCGACTACGACGTCAGCAGCATGCTGGCGATAGCCTCCTCGGGTGCGGTCCTCAGCCCAGTGGTGCGCGACAAGCTGCAGGAGCTGGTGCCGGACGCCCTGGTGCTCAACAACTTCGGAGCCAGTGAGACGGGCCACCAGGGCTCCGCGGTGCCCGGCGAAGACACGGGCACCGACGGCCGTCCTTCCTTCTTCATGGACGAGGCGAACAGCGTGCTCGACGACGACCTGAAGCCGCTCGCGCCAGGGTCCGGCAAGATCGGCAAGCTGGCGCGCAGCGGTCACGTTCCCCTCGGCTACTACAAGGACGAGGAGAAGACTCGCGAGCGCTTCGTGACGATCGAAGGCGTGCGCTGGGTGCTGCCTGGTGACTCGGCGACGGTCGAGGAAGACGGCCGCATCACGGTCTACGGGCGGGGCTCCAACTGCATCAACAGCGGTGGTGAGAAGATTTTCCCCGAGGAAGTAGAAGAGGCGCTCAAGTCCCACCCCGACGTCTACGACGTGCTGGTGGTTGGCGTCGAAGACGACAAGTGGATGCAGCGCGTGGCCGCGGTGGTCGCGCCCCGGGAAGGCAAGCGACCCGACCTCAAGTCGCTGCAGGAGCACGCGCGAAGGTTCATCGCCGGCTACAAGGTGCCTCGGCAGCTGAAGCTGGTGAGTCAGGTAGAGCGCTTTCCGAGCGGCAAGCCGGACTACAAGTGGGCGAAGGCCACGGCGCAGGACTCTCCCGACGAGATCCAGGTTCGCTGAATGAAGGCGCCGCGGACAGACGCGAGCGCCCGCATGGACGCGCCGCACCCCGGCTCCGACGACCGGAAGCTGATGGGTGACCTGCCGCACGGGTTTCGTGTCCCCCTGGAGCCGCAGGACCCCGCCTGGCGCGCGCGCCGTCGACTCGCGAGCGAGCTGCGCGACCTCGGCGACCAGCTGATGCGCTGTCAGGGTGACGTGGACTGCTTCGAGCGCGCGGCGGCGGCGGTCGCCGAGGCGCGGCGAGTCGTGGCTGCCGCGCCGTCTCGCAGCTTCTTCGAGGCGCATCAGGCGCGAGACACGTCGGCTCACGAGGAGTGGGCTGATCGGGGCCCAGTGATTGGCCACGCCAACCCGGCGGCGCCGCCCCTGTCTCTGATCGTCGAGGGCGACGACGTGGTTGGGCGCGGCAGCTACTGCGAGCTGTTTCAGGGCGGCCCGGGCTGCGTTCATGGCGGACACATCGCCGCGGGCTTCGACCACGTATTGGGTGCCGCAGCGCTCCGGCGCGGCGTCGTCTGCATGACGGGCAAGCTGAGCGTGAAGTATCGAAAGCCGGTGCGTCTCGGCGTGCCGGTCGTGTATCGCGCGCGTATCAAGGACGTGGTCGGTCGCGCGACGCTGGTCGTCGGCGAACTCACGAGCGACGGACAACTCCTCGCGGAAGCCGAAGGGATGTTCGTGGAGCTTGCGCTGGACCGGATGCGGGACCTGCTCGACCAGCACCCCCAGGCGATCAAGGCGTGAAGCAGCGCGCCTCACCCCCGAGCCCGAACCAACAAGAACTCCCAACCCACCGAGCAGATCCCGAGAGCGAGGCAGAGCATGCACGTACGAAGCGTCAGAGAGAGTCCGGGAGCGGTGATGCGTCGACCTCCGGGGCCCCGGGGTCACTGGCTGTGGGGGAGCACCGTCGACTTCCAGACGGGCCAGCTCGAGTTCGTCTCTGGTCTGCTCGAGAAGTATGGCCACGTCGCCCGCTTCTCCGTCGCGTTCCACGAGTGGGTGCAGGTCAGCGATCCCGAGGCGGTGCACGAGATCCTCGTCAAGCGTCCTGAACTGTTCCTGAAGCCGAAGGTCAACAAGCAGATCTTCAAGCTGTTCCTCGGGGAGGGGGTGCTGAGCGCCGACGGCGACGCGTGGAAGCGCCAGCACAAGATGATCCTTCCCGCGTTCCACAAGCGACGCATCGACGCCTATGGCGAGGTGATGACCCACTTCACCGATCAGATGATTGACGCGTGGAAAGAGGGCGAGCGCGTCGACTTCTGTCACGAGATGACGGAGCTGACCTTGGGCATCGTCGCCAAGACCCTCTTCGACGCGGACGTGCGCGGTAGCCAGGCGGAGACGGTGCGTGAGGCGATGAAGGTCATCAACCAGGTGCTGGTGGATCACATCGAGCTACCGATCCCGGTGCCTGGCTGGTGGCCCAGCCGCAAGAACCGGCGGAAGATGGCGGCGATCGGCGACATCGACCGTATCGTGCAGCGCATCATCGACGAGCGCCGTCGCACCGGGGAGGACCGCGGCGATCTGCTCAGCATGCTGATCCAGGCGCGCGACGAGGCTGGCGAGGGCATGGGGGACAAGCAGGTCCGAGACGAGTCGATGACGCTCTTCTTCGCTGGCCACGAGACGACGGCGCACGCGCTGACGTGGTGTTGGTACCTGCTCGGTCAGCACCCAGAGGTGGTGGTGAAGATGCAGGAAGAGGTCGCTCGAGTGTGCGGAGATCGCAAGCCAACGATCGACGACAACCTCGGCTATATCGACCAGGTGTTCAAGGAGGCGATGCGCGTCCTGCCGTCCGTCTGGACGTTCATGCGCGAGCCCGCAGAGGACGTCCTGATCGGGGACTACCTGCTGCCCAAGGGGTGCTACGTGTTCATCAGCCCGTTCGTGATGCACAAGAACCCCGAGTACTTCCCGGAGCCAGAGGTTTTCCGCCCGGAACGGTTCACGAAGGAGTTCGAGCGCAACTTGCCCAAGGCCGCCTACGTACCGTTCTCGATGGGGCCTCGTGTGTGCATGGGCAAGAACTTCGCGCTGATGGAGGCCCGACTGATCCTGGCGACCTTGATCCAGCGCGGCGTAGAGCCCCGGATCCCTGCGGATTACACGCCGATAAAGAACCCGCGACTGTCCCTCAACCCAAAGAACGGGCTACCGAACGTCGTGCACTTCAAGCCGCCGAGTGGAGCCCAGGCCCAGGTGGGCGAGAGCCGAGCCAACCCTTGAGGCGAGTGAACCGATGACCGAGTGGGACCATACGACGGACTTCCTGGTAGTGGGCAGCGGCGGTGGCGGGATGACCGCGGCGCTGGTGGCGAAGAAGCACGGTCTCGATGCGCTGGTGATCGAGAAGACTCAGCTGTTCGGTGGCTCCACCGGTCTTTCCGGAGGGAATATCTGGATCCCGAACAATCCTCACATGGAGGGGGTGGGGGTGAGGGACTCCCGGGAAGACGCCCTGACCTACCTCAAGGGAATCACGAAAGGCCGCGTCCCCGAGGAGCGCCTCGTCGCCTATGTGGACAAGGCGCCGGAGATGGTGCGCTACCTCGAGGCGAACAGCGACGTGAAGTTCATGGCGGTGCCGCGGTACCCCGACTACTACCCCGAGCATCCAGGTGGAAAAATCGGGGCGCGCTCCATCGAGCCGATACCCTTTCGCGCGTCGAAGCTTGGCCCGGAGGAGCGGAACCTCCGACGCTCGGGACAGGGCCTGGTGCTCGGGCGCATGGGCCTCACCGCGAGGGAAGCGCACACGCTGGTCCAGTTCTCGTTCTGGAGCTTCGTGCTGATGTTCTGGGTCATGCTGCGCTACTGGGTCGACATCGGCGCGCGTCGCAAGGGCCGCGGTGATGGTCGCCTGTGCCTTGGCGTCGCGCTGGTCGGCCGCCTGCGTCGAGCGCTGCTGGACGCTGACGTGCCGCTGTGGCTCGGCACCAGCTGCGAGGAGCTGATCGAGGAAGAGGGGCGCGTCGTCGGGGCGAGGGTGACGCGGGAGGGCAAGACGCTCAGGATCCGCGCCGAGCGGGGTGTGCTGTTCGCGGCAGGTGGTTTTGCGAAGAACGCGAAGCTCCGTCAGCAGCACCAGCCGGGGCCCATCGGGAGCGACTGGACCGCCGCCTGCGAGGGAAATACCGGCGAGGTGATCGGCATGGGGCAGGCGCTGGGTGCCGCCGTCGATCTCATGGACGACGCCTGGTGGACCCCCGTGACGCTGCTTCCTGACGGATACCCGTGGCTCCTCGTGGTCGAGAAGTCGATGCCCGGTTGCGTCATGGTCAACCGCGCAGGCAAGCGCTTCACCAATGAAGCCGCCCCGTACGTGGACGTGGTCAAGGGTCAGTACGCCGCAAACTCCGCTGAGGCGCCCAGCATCCCCGCGTTCCTGATCTTCGATCAGCGCTACCGACGCTCGTATCCGTGCGGACCGCTCGGGCCGAGCCGACTGCAGCCAGACAGCAGCCTGCCGAGGCGTCTACGTCAGGGCTTTCTCAAGAAGTCAGGCACACTGTCGGGGCTCGCGGAGAAGCTCGGCGTCGATCCCGAGGGCCTGGAAGCGGAGATCGAGCGCTTCAACGCCTTTGCCAGGGCCGGCAAGGACGAGGACTTCCAGCGCGGCGACAGCCTCTACGACCGCTACTACAGCGACAGCAAGATCAAGCCGAACCCGAGTCTCGCTCCAATCGTGGAGGCGCCGTTCTATGCCATCGAGGTGTGGCCCGGAGACCTTGGCACCAAGGGGGGCCTCGTGACCGACGTCGACGGACGCGTGCTGAAGGAGGACGGCAGCGCCATTCCCGGTTTGTACGCGACCGGCAACTGCTCGGCCGCCGTGATGGGCAACACGTATCCGGGGGCCGGGGGCACGATCGGACCGTCGATGACGTTCGGCTACGCTGCGGCGCTGCACGCGGCGTCGGATGCAGAATCCGCGCGGAACAGTGAGCGGGCGGCGGCGGAGTAGAGCTAGGGTTAGAGCTAGGGTTAGAGCTAGGGTTAGAGCTAGGGTTAGAGCTAGGGTTAGAGCTAGGGTTAGAGCTAGGGTTAGAGCTAGGGTTAGAGCTAGG
>JAGQIY010000457.1 GCA_020430865.1 Myxococcales bacterium | reverse complement strand
TGCGGCTCGGACTCGAGCGTGACCGGCTGTGACTCGTCGGACTTCGGGGCGACCCTGGAGGTCGCGGATCTCGATGGCGATGGGGATGGGGAGGTCATCGTGGGCGCGCCGCGCATGAAGGTACGCGACGCGGACTCGGGGGGCGCGGTCCTCGTCTACGACGCTGAGGGTGATCGGCCGTTCTTGCTGAGCGACGTGCTGTTCCTCTCGTCGGCCGAGGAGGGCGATCGACTCGGATCGAGCCTGGCCATCGGGCGCACTGGCGGACAGGAGTTCGTGATCGCAGGCGCTCCGGGTAACGAGAAGACGGCGCTGATGTTCTGCTCGAGCTTCTCGAGTGGTCTGGCTCCGCGCTGCGACTAGGCGCGGTCTAACATCTCTGCGGAAATAAAATGCTCGAAGTACGCAAGCAGATCCTGGTGGTCGACGATGAGCCGAACTTGCGTCGGGTTCTGAGCGCACAGCTGGCGCGGGATGGCTACGAAGTGCTGGCGGCGGAGGACGGCGAGCAAGGCCTGGCGATGCTCGCCGATCACCACATCGACCTGGTGATCACCGACCTGAAGATGCCGAAGGTCGACGGCATGGAGCTCTTGCGCCGCGCGCTGCAGCTCGAGCCCGAGCTACCGATCGTGATGATCACCGCGCACGGCACTGTCGACAACGCGGTCGAGGCGCTGAAGACCGGCGCCTTCGACTACATCACCAAGCCCTTCGATCAGAGCGAGGTGCGCACGATCGTCGCCAAGGCGCTGCGCACTCGCGACCTGTCTCAGGCCCACGCGACCCGGGCTCCGCTCACGCCCCCAGGCGCGGACCCAGTGCCCCCGGTGGGTGGCGGTCGCTACGGCATCATCGGCCAGAGCGCTGCCATTCGCGAGCTCTGCGAGGTGCTCGACCGGGTCGCGGATGCTCCCACCACCGTGCTCATCACCGGCGAGAGCGGGACCGGCAAGGAGCTGGTCGCGCGCGCGCTGTTCGAGGCCTCTTCTCGCCGCGACAAGCCATTCATCAAGGTCAACTGCGCGGCCATCCCTCGAGACCTCGTCGAGAGCGAGCTGTTCGGCTACGAGCGGGGCGCGTTCACGGGCGCCGTCGCCTCGAAGCCGGGACGCTTCGAGCTGGCGGGGGGAGGGACGCTGTTCCTCGACGAGATCGGGACAATCCCCGTGGAAATGCAGGTCAAGCTGCTGCGCGCCCTGCAGGAGGGTGAGTTCGAGCGCGTCGGAGGCGTCAAGACCCTCAGCGTCGACGTACGCCTGATCGCGGCAACCAACGCAGACCTGAAGCGGCAGATCGCCGACGGCAGCTTCCGCGATGACCTGTTCTATCGCCTCAACGTCGTCCCCATCAACCTGCCTCCGCTGCGCGAACGCAGAGACGACATCCTGCTGCTCTGTCAGCACTTCATCGAGAAATCGAACCTGCGCCTGAAGAAGCAGGTGAAGGGCGTCGACTCGTCTGCGCAGCAGCTACTGCTGGACTACCCCTGGCCCGGGAACATTCGCGAGCTCGAGAACGTGATCGAGCGTGCGGTGCTGTTCTGCGACGGCGATCGAATCGGGCTCGGTGATTTGCCCGTGGAAATGCAGCACTCCGGACCGCGGGAGGAGTCTTCTGGCTCCGTCGATATCGAGCCAGGGTCGAGTGACGGCCTGAAGGAGCAGGTCAAGGCGGCCACGGCGCAGATCGAGCGCGCGCTGATCTCGAAGGCGCTCGAGCAAACTGGGGGCAACGTGACACACACGGCGCGCCTGCTGAAGATATCCCGCAAGGGCTTGCAGCTGAAGATGAAGGAGCTGGGGCTCCGTGAACGGGACGAGCGCGACGGCTAGCCAGGCGAAAGCGCGGCGAGCGGGCGACGTGAGACGTCGCGCGATCACGCTGTGCGTGCTCGTGGCGCCGGCGCTCGCGGTGCTGGGGTGCTCCGGCTGCTCCAAGGAGGAATCGAAGGCCGAGCCGGACGAGCCGCTGGTGGACGCGTCACTGGAGATCGGGCCCAAGGCCCCTTCGGAGCGCAAGGGCATGGTGTGGATCGAGCCGGGCGCTCTGGTCGCGGGCACACCGCCGACGGCGTTCCCGCGGGTTGCCGACGCCGAGATGCCCGGAGAGCAGGTGATACTCCGCGGCTTCTACATCGACGTGTTCCCGTACCCGAACGAGCAGGGGGCGATCCCGCTGACCAACGTCTCCCAGGCGGACGCTCAGACTCACTGCGAAGAGCAGGGCAAGCGCCTGTGCACGGAGCTCGAGTGGGAGCGAGCCTGCAAGGGCCCGAAGAACCACGTCTACGAGTACGGCGACAGCTACAAGTCCGAGCGCTGCAACACCGGCGCGCCGCCACGCATGCTGCCGAGCGGCATGCTCTATGGCTGTCGCAGCGAGTTCGGAGTGCGCGACATGCACGGCGGCGTCTGGGAGTGGACCAGCAGTCGCTACGGTCGCGGCGTTTCCGTGGAGAAAGGCGAGCTGGGTAGCCTGCGTGGAGGCAACTCGACAGCCGGGGAGCTGGTGGGACGCTGTGCGAACGTCGCCCCATCCGCGGTCACCCGCCGCGCCGGGACCGTCGGCTTTCGCTGCTGCGCGGGCGAGACCAACGCGGCGGAAGTCGTGCTTCGGGTGAAGCGAGGGCCTCCGCTCTCGGCCCACGCGAAGCTCGAGAAGGACCTCTCTCGCAAGCTCGAGGCGCTGCTTCCGGAGGCGGCGAAGGAGGATCTCGGGACGCTGAAGGGCTTCAAGCTCCAGCGCATGTGGACTTGGCGCCCCATAGGCAACGAGGAGCTGTTGGTGGCTGGCGGCTGCGTCGGACTGGCGTCGGAGCCCAGGTGTGGCGTGATCGTTGCGCGCGTGGTGCTCGACGAGCCGAAGTTCTTGGGCTGGGCGGGGAGTGGTCACTGGGCGCCCAACGTTCAGACCGACGTCGACCCGCGAGACCTATGGCTCTTCGGCGGGGACAAGGCAGGGCAGTTCAAGCGCCTGATCGGCTACGTCTGGGGGCGCGTGAGCATCGGACTCATCGAGCGCAACCTGCCCAAGGACGACGACGACAAGAAGAAGAAGAAGAAAGGGAAGAAGAAGCGCTAGCTCAGCGCGGCTCGCACAGCGCCTTCGCGGTTCGCAGCAGGCTCTCCTGCCGACGCTCCAGGCGCTTCAGCTCACGCACCGCACGCGCCCGAGCGCTGAGGTCGTTCTTGCTGCGTGACTGCCCGAGGTCGCCGCAGGCGTCGGAGGTCTCTTCGAAGAGCTTCACGAAGTCATCGCGGAGGTCGACGATTCGGGGATCGTCCACCTGCGCGGCGCCCGTGGATTGCGAGAGGGTCGTGTAGCGCCTGGCCAGCTCTGCGTAGTGCTCCGGAGCGCCGCTTCCGCGCGCAAGCTCCGGATGCTCGTCGAGCTGTTGCTTCACTGGCGCGAGCGCCTCGTTCACCTGACGGGCGAGCGCGTTGCATTGATTCGCGCGCTCACCCACCCCACAGCCACCGCTCACGAGCAATGCTCCGACGAGCGTGAGCCAGCGAACTCCGCTGCGGAGCGCCGCCGTGGCGTGATGGTGGCGAGGCATGCGCGGACGCTAGCCAACGGCGCCGGTCCGCGCAACGCGCACAATCTCTGCGCATTCGCTTTACACCCCACGGCTTGCTGGCAGAGTTCCTGCGTGCCTCGTGCTGTCACGCTGCGAACCTCTCGGCTCGGAACTCGCTTTGGTGTCGCTGCGTGGCTTGCTCGCGCAGCGCTGGGATTCAGCGCGATTGGTTGCGAGGAGCACCCCGAACCAGGGCCGTCCGCCGCCGGTTCCGTGATCGCGCTGCCCAGCACGGCACCCTCCGCATCGGCGCACCGCGTGTACGCCACGTCCTGGTCCCTCGAGCTGCCCCGTCGGGCCGCTGGACCGCGCAGCCTGGTGATCAGCGGGAAGCGCGTGCTGCGTGTGGCGAAGGACGAGGTCGAGGAGTTTGGGATCGCGCCTCTGCAGCGCGTGGCGAGTCAGCCGCTGCCTGGTGCGCGCTACGGTCTGACGCTGAAGGACGGCGCCTTCGTCGGACTGGGGACGCGGGAGTTGCTGCTGTTGCCCAACCCGGACACCAAGCGAGAAGACGACGTCGAGCTGCGCACGCCACGGGTGTCGGTGTTCCCCGGGTCGCAGCTGTTCGCGGATCGACGCGAAGAACGGGACATCTGGGTGCATCACCCCTTCGATGCGTCGCTGTATCGCTACGAGGTCGCGCCCTCGACGAGCGTGCTCCTGCCGATGAAGGAGGTGGTCGAGCTGAAAGACTTCGACCACGGCGCCTTCGCAGGGCTGGCGAACGGGTCGTTCGTCTACTCGGTGGGCAAGCAGCTCTACCAGATATATCCCGGAGGAAAGGCCAAGCAGCTCGGCGAGCTGTCGGATCTGAGCGCGAAGGTCTGGCGCATCTTGCCCACTCGACGCATCGACCAGGTGTGGGTGATGGACGAAACCGGCAAGGCCGTCAGGGTCAACCTGGCAGACCGTTTGCGGGTGAGCAGCGCCCTCTCGAGCCCAGAGCACAAGCCTTCAGACGGCGCCGAGGTGGCGAAGCCTCTGAAGCCCTTCGACACCATCTCGAGCGGCCGCTATATCGCGCGGCTGCTGGTCGGCAGCGGCAAGAGCGAGCGGCGCTGGAAGCTCGTCGTCGACGATCTATCGGGCAAGCGGGTGCTCGAAGTGGACCTCCCCCCCGATCCGCTCGATGACGGGAAGGCCTACGACGACTGGATCCAGCGAGTCACCAGGAACTTCGAGCTCGCGATCAGCGACGCACCTGCGCTGGTCGCGGTGGGCGGACCCAACCGCATCACCCTGTGGGATCTGAAGACGCAGGAGTCTCAGAAGCTCACGGATGCTCCGCTCGCCGCCCCTTCGAACAGCGCTCGCTGAGCGATCAACCTGGGCGCGACGTGGTCGATGAAGGCGCGGATGCGCGCGCTGGTTCGCAGATCCCCATGGATCAGGAGCCAGAGCTCCGAGTCGCTGTGGAGCTCGGAGTCGCTGCTTGGCGTGGGAGCGTGGGGGACGAGTCGCGCGTCGGAGTCGGCGTAGTACCGGGGCAGCGGACCGAAGCCGTGACCCGCCAGGATGGCTTCGCGCATTGCTGGGATCGAGCTGAGGCTGAGCCGTGCGCTGCCGAGCTTCAGCTTCTCGTAGCTCTTCACCGCGGAGAGGTGAGACAGCTCGTCCGAGTACTCGAGGGGAGCGAGCTGGGTCAGCTTCGCGCGGCTCGTTCTTGCCTTGCGGAACATACCCCAGCGCACCTTGGCAACGCGACGGCCGACGACCTTGTCCGGTGGTCCATCGCTCGGGCGCAGCGCGATGTCTGCCTCCCGGCGCTCGAGATCGCGGGCCATCGGGCTCACGTCGAGCTCGACGCGCAGCGCCGGGCACTCTCGCTGCAAGCTCTCGACGCACGGCAGGAGCACCGGGAGCAGCGAGTACACCGTGGTCACGCGAATGGTTCCGGTCGGATTCTGGTCGCGCCCCACCAGTGATCGCGAAGCGGCGAACAGCTCTTCTTCGATGCGCCGGGCGTGGTCGAGCAGCGTCTCGCCTGCCTGAGTCAGCGCGTAGCCTTGAGGGGTACGGTCGAAGAGCTGGACGCCGCTCTCGCGCTCCATCGCCAGGAGGCGGCGGTAGGCGGTGGTGTGGTGCAGTCCGAGCTGGCGCGCGGCCCCTGACAGCGTCCCTGCGCGAGCCAGGGCGAGGAAGACGCGCAAGTCGTCCCAGTTCTGCTCGACCAGGGGGGTGAGGGGAGGGCTCTTCATGGCGTGGTCTTCCGTCGCTGGGGGTTGTGCTCTCATGCACAACTACTTTGCAAATATGCGCGGTTGTCGTGCGTCTGTGCAAGGCACATCCTGTGCTCATCCAAAGGAGCAAACACATGACGCACCTCAGACGCAGCGCCGAGCGAGGGCGAGCCGACTTCGGCTGGCTGGACAGCCATCACAGCTTTTCCTTCGGGCAATACCACGACCCCCGCTTCCGGGGCTTCTCTGACCTGCTCGTGATCAATGACGACCGTGTCACGGGCGGTGCCGGCTTCCCCAGGCATCCTCACCGCGACATGGAGATCGTGAGCTACGTGGTCGCCGGCGAGCTGAGCCACAAGGACACGTTGGGCAACGGCTCGACGATTCGCCCTGGAGACGTCCAGCTGATGGGCGCGGGACGTGGCATCGCGCACAGCGAGTTCAACTCCGGAGACTCCCAGCTCCGCTTCTTGCAGATCTGGATCCAGCCGAAGCACTCTGGGAGCGAGCCGCGCTACGAGGAGCGTCACTTCGACTTCGATCCGGAGCGCCCCGTACAGCTCGTGGTTTCGCCCGACGGCGCCGACGGGTCGCTGCGCATCGATCAAGACGCGCGCATCCATCGTGCCCGGTTCGCCGAGGCGACAACCCACACTCACAGCGTCCCCGATGGACGCTATGCCTGGCTGCAGGTGGTCAAAGGCAACCTGGAGCTGAGCGCTGGAGAGACGCTCGCGCTGAGTGAGGGCGATGGCGTCGCATTCGACCAGCCCGGCGAAGTGAGACTACAACCCGAAGCGGGGGCCGAGTACCTCTGGTTCGACCTGCGAGGAAAGGGACCCAACCCATGGCAACGCTGAAACTCGTCGGGCTGAGCGGCAGCCTGCGCAAGGCCTCCTACAACACGGCGCTGCTGCGCACCGTGCAGCAGCGATTGACGTCTGGGGACGTCGACGCCGAGCTCGAGATCCTGGATTACCGCGAGGTACCGTTCTACGACGACGACCTCGAACGCCCAGCTAGCGTGCAGCGCGTCGATGACGCCCTGCGCGCCGCGGACGCCGTGATCCTCGCGACGCCGGAGTACAACTACGGCATTCCGGGAGTGCTGAAAAACGTCATCGACTGGGCCTCGCGCCCTGCCTACGAGTCGGCCTTCTACCAGAAGCCCGTAGGCATCGTTGGCGCATCAGGCGGTGCGATTGGTACGGCCCGCGCCCAGGGGCAGCTCAAGCAAGTGCTCCTCGGCATGGCCAGTCAGGTCTTCCCCTACCCGGAGTACAACCTGGGTGGTGCGGCTCAACGCTTCAAAGACGGCGAGCTGACGGACCAGGCGAGCCTGGAGTTTCTGGACAAGTACCTGAAGGCGTTCGACCAGTGGGTTCGGCGCGTCGCGGAACGCTAGTTTCCGTTACCACGAAGAAACTAGCGCACACGCACCCAGGTGCCCTCGCCTCGATCGCCACCGGAGCGCACGCTCTGCCAGCCGTCGGGGAGGTGGGGCTCGGTGAAGCCGAAGAGCCAGCGAGCGTCGGCAGGCGACAGGTTCACGCAGCCGTGACTGCGGACCAGGCCGAAGCCGCCGTGCCAAAACGCGCCGTGGAGGGCCACGCTATTGGAAAAATATTGCGTCCAGGGCACGTCCTCGATGGAGTAGGCCTCTTCCTCGACGGGCTGATCGCGCATCGAGGTGACGATGAACTTGCTCTGCACCCGGTGTACGCCCACGGGGGTCATGCCGGGCTCCTTGCCCGTCGAGACGATGGTGGCGAACACCGGTTGATCACCGATGTAGGCGACCAGCGTCTGCTCGGAGAGATCCACGTGGATCCAGTGCTCGCTGGGCTCGATCCCCGGCGGGCGCTTGATCTTGGCGGCCTCGCCCACGGCATAGGCCCGCATGAGGTTGCCCTCGGCGTCCTCGTAGTAGTCGTAGTCGCCGATGCGGAGCTTGCGAAGGAAGGGATGGATGCTGCGGCGCTCGGGCTTGACGCCGGTGGACTCGAGCAGGCCGCTGTCGCCGACCCGGCGCATGAACTCGAGCTCGCGGACGATGAAGTGCTTGGGCAGGTCTTCCTCGCCCGAGAGCACCTGGCCCTTGAACTCGGAGCCGTCCTTCTTGCCCAGCTGATACTTGCGGGCATAGACCCCGCGGTTGGTCTTGATGAAGTGACGCTTGTTGTGGATGTGCTCCGAGGCGATCGTCACGTAGTAGCCGGCGTTGAGGTACTCCTTGACCACCGCCGGCACGTCGGCCGGCCGCTTGTCCCGATCGGTGGGCATGGGCTCGCGGCCCTTGGCGGCCAGCCAGGCCTGGGCAGCGGCGTCGGCCTGGTCCTGCTCGGTGTAGCTGGGCAGGCGATGAAAGAAGGGGGTGCCCTCTTGATTGACGCGCCAGTAGTCGAGGGGCATGGGCTCGTCGACGTTGGGGGCCGCCACGTCGATGGAGCCGTCGTCGGGCGGGGCCTCGCCGACCTCGATGCCGGCGCCGATGCAGATCCAGCCCTCGGGGAAGATCTGATGCCAGCCGCTCGAGCAGCCGCCGCCGAAGGTGCGCTCGCCGTCGCTGCGAAAGCGGGTCCCCGCGCGCAGCATGCCGATGCGCCGGGACTCGAGGTCGGCGCGCTCGCGGACGAGCACGGCCCCGCCCGTGACCAGGCCATGCTTGGGGAACTGGGCCTCGTGCTCGTCGGTGAAGGCCACCGGCGGATAGAAGACCTTGGTGTACTCGAGGTAGTGGCCCTCGCTGTCGGCCGCGTAGGGTCCGCTGGCGGCTCCGGCCTCGGCGTCCTCGCTCTTGCGCTGCTCGGCCGCGGCCTCGGCCAGCGCCTCCTCGGAGGGCCCGGCCTTGGAGCCCGTGCCCTGCCCTGCCCCGGCCCCTGCATCGGCCCCGCCGTCTCCGCCCTCGTTGCCGACATCGTCGCCGGCCGCGACGGTGTCCCCGTCCGGCGCGGGCGTCGACGGCCCCTTCAGCTCGTAGCCGGCGACGGTGACACCTGCGCCGATCAAGAAGCCGCCAAAGATCTCCAGTGCTCGCCGGCTGTCCATGCCTGCTCCTCGGGCCGCCGACCATAATCGCCGACCCGGTGGCAGACAAGCACTTGCGTCCCTCGCGTCCTTCGGTCCATTCTCCCCCCGTGACCTTTGCGGTCCCTGCGCCCGGTCGGTTCCAAGGGCGAGCGCTCTCGGGGCTCGCCTTCACCCTCGCGTGTTGTTTGCCCGCGGCGGTGTACGCCGCGCCCGAAGACGCGGACAGCGAAGTCGCTGCTTCCGCCGACATGGCGGCGGACGACATGGCGGCCGACACGGAGG
>JAGQIY010000456.1 GCA_020430865.1 Myxococcales bacterium | reverse complement strand
CTCGACGAGGTCCGGCGCCTGCGGGGGCGCATCTTCCGCTGGCGTCACCTCGGGCCCCGGGCTGGATTCCGTGGCCGCGGTGACTCGGGTCTCGTGACTCTGCGTGCGCTCGGATGCGCTCGCCGTCGACTCCCCACTACCTGCGCTGAGCGCCATCCCGAGCAGCGTGCCGCTGAGCGCGCTGCCCGCGGCGAGCAGGGCTCGCGAACGACCGAGGCGAGCGAGCGCACTGCGGGGAGGTGCGACCTCCATCTCCAGGGCGAGCGGCGCGATCGAACCACGGGACGCCGGCGGCGGCAGGAAGGACGCGCGGGGTGGCGCCGCGGTCATGCTCAGGCGATCGGTCGCACGCCGCTTGGGGCCTGGGCGCTCCAGGCCCTGCTGATCCGCGAGGCACAGCGCCAGGCGCTCGAGGCGCTCGGCGAGCTCGGCGGCGCTGCCGATACGGTCCTCGCGGTCCTTCTCGAGGCACAGATCCACGATCTGTGACAGCTCGGGGTCCACGCTCGGCATGGCGTCGCTCAACGGCCGATGATCCCGCGTCATGATGTCGATCATCAAGGCATTGTAATTTGCCGCACGGAAAGGACAGGCGCCGCTGATGCACTCGTACATCTGCACGCCCAGCGCCCAGAGGTCGGTGCGCGGATCGACGTCCGCCGCGCCCCCTGCCTGCTCGGGGCTCATGTAGTCCGGAGAGCCCAGCACCGCGCCGCTACCGGTACGGATCTTTCCGTCGTAGCTCGGCCCAAGGTTCTTGCTGACTCCGAAGTCCAAGATCTTCGGCACTGGTGGACCGTAGCTCTGACTGGCCAGGAACACATTTGCCGTCGAGAGATCGCGATGGATGATGCCCTTCTCGTGCGCGAGCTTCAGCGCTTGAGCGACCTGACTGAAGATCAGGCAAACCTCGAGGCTGTCGAGCACGGTCTCGCGAGCGAGCCGAGTCTCCAGACTCTCGCCATCCAGGAGCTCCATGACCAGGAATGGCCGCCCGTCTTCCAGCTGCCCCACGTCGTAGACCTGGATGATGCTGGGATGCATCAGCTGCCCGGTGGCTTGAGCCTCCTGAAAGAAGCGCCCCAGAGCCTCCTCGTGCTCGGCGAGCTCGGGCAGCAGCAGCTTGATGGCGAAATCGCGATCCGTGTAGCAATGCCACGCCGACCACACCTCCCCCATTCCGCCCTGTGCCAAGCGGCGCCGCAGTACGTACTTTCCGACGATCGAATCCCCTGGTTTCACAAACGAAATTGTCGCCAGACCGAGCCCAATGCGGCCAAGATCCGGACCGTGAATTCTTCAGGCACTCGCCCCTCCCGCGCGCTCTACGTGCTTCGGCGCGCTTCAGTAACCTGGCTCGCGATCGGTCTGCTGGGCTGTCAGAAAGACGAACCCAAGCCCGCCGAGGCGGAACCAGATCCATCGGCCTGGTTCGCGCCAGCAAGCGCGTCTGGGCTGAGCGCGCTACCAGAGGCCCCGGCGAGCGCCGAGCAAGCCGTGCCGACACCGCCCGACTCCGACGGCATCGTAGAGGCTCCCGTCCGCCGCGTGCGCCCCAAGGACATGCCGCCCCTGGCGCCCGCGCCCACCGCCCGCGGCAAGGATCCGAAGACCGCGAGCATCGACGCGGTAATGAGCTCTTACGGCTTCCCCGTGCACAGGACACTCAAACACCTGTGTGCGGGACGCGTCATCGAGCAGGGGGGAGGTCATCTGACGTGGGACGCCTTCACCTCCACCGAGCCTCCGAGCTCGCTACTCACCTCCTACACGAGTCGCCTCGGGGAGCAAGGCTTCTCCGAGGACAAGAGCGGCGGCAGCTGGCGTCTGCCCGCCGGCAGCAAGTCCCCGAACCGCGTCCTGAGCATCCTCGCGGTAACGGATGGGGGCCCGCACCGAGGCTGTGAGGAGAAGCCCCCCGGTGATGCCAGGAGCGTGATCATCGCCAGCCGCCGCAACTGACGTCGTTCGAGGCGCCCGATCCGCATCTGGGGGGGAGGGACAAAAGACGAAGCGCGATGCGTCCCGGAGGAGGCACCGCGCCGTACGGAAACGCGTCGCCAGGCGACGCGCCGGTTCGCGAGACTCAGCCGCGCTGCTGTCCGCCGCTGGCCGCCGCCGCGACCTGACGTTGCTGCTGCTGGAGGTACTGCGCCACGGCGCGGGAGCGCTCGATGGCGAACTGCTTGACCTCGCGGTTCGGCGAACCGGCCAGGGCGTTGAGCAGCTTGGTGACCTTGTCGATCTGACGGCTCTGGAACAGCGCCTCGAAGTAGTTGTTTGCGAGGCGCACGTCGCGAGCCATCTTGGCTTCGTGGGGCTGTAGCAGGCTGATCACCTTGGGCAGATCGCCCTTCTGACCGTGCAGCGCTGACAGGCAGACCAGCGCCAGCGGGTCGTCGCTGTTGCGCGCTACGGCCTTCTCGGCCCACTCGAGCGCCTTGTCTCGGGTCTCCTCTTCGTTGGCGTAGAAGCCCTGGATCGCGATGAAGGGCGCCGCGGTGGTCTTGTTCGCCTCCTTGTCGGCGAGTTCTTCCACCGCCTTGATCGCGGCTGCTTCGTCGCCGTTTTCACGCGCTTGACTGAAGAGATAGGCCCAGGCGTCGACGCACTTGGGATCGATCTCGATCGCCTTCTCGATCAACTCGCGTTCCCCCGCGGTATCACCCTTGCCCTTGAACACCTTGGCGAGGTGCAGCGTGGGGAACGGGTTGCCCTTCAGCAGGTTCTGCGCGCCCTTCAGGGTGGCTTCGGCCTTGTCCCATTTCTCTTGCTGCAGCTGGGTCACGCCGAGACCCAGCCAGTCCTCTCCCACCATTCCGCCCTGAGCGACGACCTTCGCCAGCACCTTCTCGGCCTGCTCCAGACGCCCGTACTTCACCAGCTCCTGCGCGTAGATACGGCCACGGTTGAGATCCTCTTTGTTCTCTTTCCAGTTCTTTTCGAGGCCGCTCAGCAGGTCCTCGAGACCGATCGCTATCGGGCGACCTTCCTGATCCGTCACCTGCACCGCCGGACCGTTGAAGCCGAGCAGCTCCCACATCTGTTCGGGAGTCACCGCGAACGGCCCCTTCTCGAGGTGTCCCTTGAGCTCGTCCGACGGCTGGTTCAGCGGCAACAGGACCAGCGCGTTCGACGGCACGCCGCCGGGGAATGCACTCACGGGTGCGACGATGGCCGCACCGCCACTCAGCTGAAGGTTCGCGGCGCCTGCAGGCAGATTCTCAGTCATGGGTTCCTCTCGTGTCACTGGCAGCGCGCCCTGCGCCGGCTACTCGGCACAGGCCCGCGGCGTGACGGGGCGCGCAACCTAGCAGCGCGCCGAGAGCCGAGCAACACGCTGTGAGGAGTGCGGTCGAGGGCTTCCGAACAGCTGCTTTCGTGCGTCTCGAGCGGGACTCTGGAG
>JAGQIY010000455.1 GCA_020430865.1 Myxococcales bacterium | reverse complement strand
TGGCGCTGCCTCACCGCCCACAAGCAGAACCGCCACCAGATCGAACGATGGCTACCAACATGCTGGGCCCTCACCTCCTACCAACAGGCATGGCCCCGCTGAACAAACCCCGCGCAGGTCTAATGATTGTCAGCCTTCTCAGCGCGATGGCGAGCGACACAGAAGGGTACTCCGCTGGTGCAGCCTTCCGCGCGGCGATAGCCCGGCTACGTCGGATCGAGAGTGCCAGCGCGGACGTCATCGACGAAGCCGGAGTAGCGGACGCGGCCGAGGACCCACCAGACGAGGCGCCCTTGCAGCCATCGGCGGATGGACCGGCGGACCGCGAGCGGGCAATGAACCTCGCCAGGGAGCGTTCGGCAACGTTGCGCGAACTGCGCGAGGTCTCCGGCGCGCTGACCACACTGCTCGAGCCGATTCCCGTCGACGACGACGAGGTGCGGCGCATCTCAGCCGGCCGGTGGGTGGTCTACCTAGACGTGTCCGACCACTTCGTCTACAGCGCAACTGTCGGACCCGTGCCAGGTAGCGCGTCAGTCAACGCGCCGCGTCGTCTGACGCATGCCGCCGCGCGACTGCTTGGGCAGCTAAGCGATCCTCGGCTAGCGCCCATCGTTGCTGCGTCCGCGCTGTCGATGTACTGGGATGAGATGAGCGAGCTCGGTCAAGTCTTCATTCCTAAGGACGTTCAGATCGCACTCGCCCTTGCCGGGCCCGACAGCCCG
Organism: Myxococcales bacterium; assembly: GCA_020430865.1. The sequence goes on along the minus strand of JAGQIY010000455.1, from coordinate 1,619 downwards.
ATTGACATTCTCATCGTGCCCACGGGTGACCTTTACGCGTTCCCCTTCTCTGCCTGCGTTGTTAACGGCGAGCCGATTCTCAGCTGTGCGGTCGTTACGGTGGCGCCTTCCGTCCGCCTGATCGAAGCGCTCGACTCCAGAGAGTCAGGCGCGGCAAGTCGCGGCCCACTGATCTACGTAGACACGGCGCTGCCAGGGGCGGAGGCTGAGCGCAGCGCGCTCCGACGCGCGTCGCCCGACGCGAGCGAACCCGGGTCCGTTGCCGAGCTGCGACAAGCCTTGACCGAGGGCAATCGTTACCAGTGGATCAGCCTTGCGGTTCACGGCGAGTTCGACGCTGGAGGTTTGCACCAGTATCTGCGGTTGAGCGCACGGGACACTTTGACGGTCGGTGACTGCATGGATCTAACGTTCGCTCGGCGGATGGTCGCCGGAGCCTGCTGGATCGGCCGGGTCGACCATGTTCACGGAGCCGATCCCATCGGCCTGCCGATTGCCTGCATGATGCGTGGCACAGGAGTGTTCGTCGGGGGGTTGTTCCCGATCAGCGACGAGGCGACCGGGCACATTCTCGCCGGCGTCTACTCGCGGCTCGTCGTCGGGGAGCCGCTGCCCGCCGCGCTGCGACGCGAGCAACTTGAGTACTTCCGGCTACGCCCTGATGCGCCCCTTCGCGCCTGGGCTGGACTGGTTGCGATCGGCTCAGACCACACACCGGCAAGAGGAGACGAGAACCGCTGGCGAGAGGGTGTGGAGAGTGCGAGCTAGCGTTGACGCTGGCCGATCCCGCCGGTGTGGCGCACCGGGTTGGTCAGGGATGGCTACGGCCGTTGTTCCCGTGCTCGCTGTTCCTGCTCCGAGCGACGTCGGCAACGGTCCGGCACACATTCGCCACGTGGCGCCGCCGCAACTGTCAAGTCCAGAGCCGGTGGACTAGTGCAGTGTCCGAGTTGTCGGTCTTGCGTGATTTTCTTCGACTTCGACCAACAAAGCCCAGCCGTCGTTCGTTCCTTTGTATGTCGGTGCACCTACCGACCTGACGAAAGGAAGAGCTCCCTATGAGCGCTAAGGACACAGCAGCGAACGTGCTCGCCGCGATCGCAGCTGCGACGAGCATCGCGCAATCGCCGGGTACGGCGGGCAACACGGTGTCAGACCTTTACGGCTATCGGCAGTCCAGCATCACCTCGGCGGTGTCCGAGGCGATCAAGAACCCGCCCACCAAGCCCGTCTCCAGCGAGCAGCGCAAGAAGTAGCGTTTGGCCCGGCCGAGCTCACGCTCGGCCGGGCTACCGCGGCCAGCCTTTGGGGCGCGTCCAGCGAGGACGGTTTCCTCCGCCGTCGCTTCCCTCTGCGCGAAGCGGGCATGCGATCTGGAGCGCGTGCTGCCGGGGGTGCGACCGCTCCATCACGGTGCCGAAGTCCAATCCGCCGCCACATGACTCTCACCGTGGTCATCACACCTCACCGCCCTCCGTGCGTTCCCTCACCGGCGCAACCGCGTGACACCCAGGCGCTACAAAGGGACACATGACCGAGGACTTCGTCGACACCAATGTGGGGCCGGTGGTGGGCCGGGTGCTGGGCACCGACGATGCCACGCCGCTGGAGTTCTGGGT
>JAGQIY010000454.1 GCA_020430865.1 Myxococcales bacterium | reverse complement strand
GCAGCTCACCCTCGGACACACCGGCTTCTTGCCAGCGCCCTACGACCGGCAGCTACGTGTCTTGCTCAGGGACATGCTGAACGAGCACCGTGAGCTGATCCTCGACGCCATTCACTCCCTCACCCAAGCCACGCTCGAGGCCTACGCGAAGTTCAAGGGGTAGCTAGTTCCCTGCGGAGATGCGGGTGAGGGGCGCCTCGCGGCGCGGCGCTGGCGCTGGAGAGCGCCGCGGTGCGCTCCATCACCGAAGCCACGGCGAGGCAGCAAGCCCAATCCCAGTCCGCCTCCAGGGACTGAGAAGAAGGGCGAGCGCGCAGCGACGGAGCCTCCAGGATCCTCACTCGCCTGGCAGGCACGCTTCACGAGCGCTCCTCACCCCCAACTGCGCGAGGATTGATCCCAACTGCGCCAACAATGAGCCCAGCTGCGCGGGGTGTTGGCCTCGATTGTCCCGCAGATGGGCCCAATGCGCGGGTTTGAAGCCCTGTTCGTCGGGCTGTGAAGCGCTCGGAGCGTGCGCAAGGCCTGCCCACACGCGCGCAAGGGCTCTGCAGAGGCGCGTTCGGGCTCGACACCGGCGCGTGAAGCCCCTGACCGCGCGCGCGAGGGGTTTGGGGGAGAGGAAGAGGCGCTTGCGCGCTGCCAGCGACCAAAGCAAACGGGCCCGGCGCTGTTGCCGGACCCGCTCGAGAGAGGTGAATGCCTGCTGTGCGGTGCAGGCAGTGTACTGGCCGTCACTCCGCTGCTGCGGGCTCCTCGGCAGGCTCTGTGTCCTGTGTTTCCGTGCTGGAACCGCTGCGGCGGCTGGCGAGCCCCATGCGGATCAGGTAGTCGCGGCGTGAGACGCAGGCGCGGGCGATCTCGCTCCACTCCTCGAACCACTCGCGCAGGGAAACGAGCGTCTCCACGTGGGCGAGCTGTGCGGCGTCCTTCGCTTCGTTGGAGAGGGGAGGTGGCTCTTCGGCGCGCTGGGCGATGGCGAGCAAGGCACGCAGGTGATTGCGAGCCTCACTGTCGATGCCGCGCTCCGCGAGCAGCGCGAGCGCCTCCGCGTCCTGCTTGCGAGTCGCCTTGCGGCTGGGGCCCTTCTCCATCTGGTCCATGCGGTCGAGCAGCGCGCGAATGCCCAGCAGGGCTTCGGCGCCGGTGGATGGCTGGAGCCCCTCGAGCAAGAACGCATGTTGCGCCGGGAAGCGCCGCTTGAGCGTTGCCGAGAGGATCTTGAACGCGGGCTCGTCCCACGCATCCAGCTCCGCGATGGCGTCCCGCACGTCGCCGTCGATCAGCGAATCCGCCTCTTGCATCACGAAGCCAGAGCACGCATGCAGCCGCCGCCAGCCTTCCTGATGATCGCGCTCGTTGTATCCACGCCTATACAAAGCCGCGCGGATAGGCAACGACGTGCCAATCGCCCGCAAGAGCTGGAGCGCGCGCATCGGCGTGCCCTCCAGCGTATTCCTCCCCACGCCAGCGCGCTCATACAGCGCGCGCAGCTGACTCTCGAAACTGACTGCCTTCTTGGTTGCCATGGCTTCCTTTCCTGGAGGGCAGCGCTAACCCCCGCCCCCGATGTCAAGGCCGTGTGGAAACGCCTGAGCGCCACCCGGCTGGGTGTGCATCGGGTGGGGGAGCGGTCAGTTGCGTGGTTTTTGCGTTGTGGCGCGCGGCGCGAGCGCCGATCATCACAGGATGTCGCTCCACGACGAACAAAAAGCCCGTCTGGAAGCCATCACCGCCTGGGCTGTGCGGGTGCGAACCACCCTGAGCGACACGCTCGCAGCGCACGCTGGCGAGGTGCACTTCAGGCCAGGCTCGACTGGCGTCTCGATGGTGGGGCTACTCCCCGATCGGCCCCAGCGGGGCAAGTCCGGCATCAAGAACCTGGATCGCCTGGCGCGCGACTTCGAAGTGCTGTTCGCCAGGTACTGCCGCGACATCGAGCAGGGAAGGGCCACCGGTGAGAAGGCACTGCAGAGCGCGCTGATCGCCGAGGCGTATCGCAATCAGCGCCGCCTGAAGTCCATCAACGAAGCATCCGAAGCGACCACCGATCCCGTCGAGCTGGTGTTCGTCGTCGACGAGATCTCGCTGCCGGTCGCCAGCGGCAAGATGGTGTGCGACGTGCTGGTTCTGCGCCGCGATGGTGGGCGTTGCACGCCGGTGCTCCTCGAGCTGAAGGACGCCAGGATGCTCACGCGCCTCGTCGAGCAAGTGGAAGGCTACGCCTCGCTGATCGACGAACACGCCACGTCGTTCGCCAAGCTCTTCCAGGCGGTGCTGGGGGATCCGGTGGAGTTCGACGGGCCGGCGGAGAAGTGGATCGTGTGGCCGCTGGCCGGTGAGGCGCGTGATCCGCGGGAGGACGAGCTGACTGAGCGCGGGGTGCGGGTCGTGGGGTATGAGGAGAACAGCGGGCGGTATGAGTTTCGCATTGGCGGGCCCCCGTAACCAATGGCGCGGGGAATCGAAGACGGATCGTTGCCGCACGGAGTTGCTTCTTTCCAGCTTTTCTTGGGGGAGAGGTGCGGTGGCCCGTCGCTTCGCGTCGCTCTACGTCGCCTCCGGGGCGGGTGAGTCAGGGAGGTCCCTGAGTGGGTTACCCGCTGTTCCCGCAGCACTCTAGTCCCGAATCAAGCGCTTGCGTGACGCGAAGG
>JAGQIY010000453.1 GCA_020430865.1 Myxococcales bacterium | reverse complement strand
CTTGGCCTGCCTGGCGGGGGTCGGCGGCGCCGACGGCCCCTGCGGACCCGATGACGTGCGCGCCTGCTTCGATCCCTTCGGCAGCCTGTGCGCCGAGGCCTGCGGGCTCTTCCCGGGGTGCAACATCGACGTGGACGGCGACTGCGTGGCGTCGTGCCAGCAGGCGGCCGTCGAGGACCCCGGCTTTGACGTGGACAGCCTGCGCTGCATCATCGCGGCCCTGCGAAACAACTGCGATATCAATCGCTTGGAGGGATGCGTCGGCCAGCCGGTGGATCCTGATCCGCCGCCGATCCCCGAGCCCGTCCCGCCCCCCGACGCCGACTGAGCAACCGTCTTGATCAGGACGGGTGATGTGCGGTTGCCGGTGTGTCGGTGACCGCCCTGAGGGTCGTGTTGAGGTGGATGATGAGCTTCCGCATCACGGCCACCAGCGCGACCTTCTTCGGCTTCCCCTTGGCTACGAGCCGGGCGTAGAACGCGCGAAGGTGGTCGTTCCATCGGATCGCGGCGAGGGCGGCCATGTAGAGGGCACAGCGTGCCCTCGTCCTGCCTCCGATGATGAAACGGTGGCCGGACCACCTGCCGCTCTCTCGCGTCATCGGCGCAACTCCGACCAGGGCCGCGATCTGGTTTCGGGGGAGCGTTCCGAGCTCCGGGACTTCCGCCATGAGGACGGCGGCACTGAGGAGCCCTACGCCCGCCACCGACGTCAGGGCCTCGAATCTCGGTGCCAGGAGTTCGCTCCGTGCACTGAGCTTCTCGATCCGCTCTTCGAGCGCGGCTCGCTCCTGGAGCAGAACCTCAAGGACACGTTCGATGCTCCGCGCCACTACGGCCAGGTTGGCGGCGCGCAAGCGCTTCGTCTCGGCGTCGATGTGCGCCACGAGATGGTCACGACGATGGACCAGCTGTCGAAGCTCCTCGACATCGTCCTGTCGAGGCTGCCACGGCTCGTCACCGTCCACCGCCACCTCGGCCATGTGCGCCAGCACAGAGGCGTCGATCGCGTCGGTCTTCGCGTACCGCCCGAGCGACTTCGCGAAGTGTCGAGCCCGTGCGGGCTGGAGCATGAAGACCTCGACGCCGGCGGCGAACAGGGCGTCGAGGACGACGCGCTCGTATCCGCCTGATGCTTCGAGCACGACCCGGCAGCTGCCGGCCGCCACAAGCTCCTGCGCGAGCGTCCCGAGCCCCGCCTCGGTGCGCTTCCACACCGGCTCGATCCCAGAGGCGCCCCGGCACGCCACATCCACCTTGTCCTTCGATACGTCGATCCCGACGAAGACTTCCGTTGCCACTGCGACCCTCCGGCGCGACGATGGTGATCGCCGAGAGGCCACGTCTGATGCTCACCCTTGTGCGTTCGAGCTCCGGCTCGCCGTGCTCCTTCAACCGTTCGAGCAATGACGTGGCCGTGCCGACGCGGGCCCGTTCTCAGTCACGGTCTGGAGCTACCACTCCGACCAAGCGGCTACCGGGCTCCGCGTCGGCCTCAGCGACCTCAGCCTACCCCACCGGTCAAGACACAAGCGGCTCTCCGCGAGAGGCGCGCTCAGCACTGGGACCGCCTCTCGCGGCAACACCCTACCTGCTGCGGGCCCTGCGGGAGAGCGGAGCCCCCTCCTCACGTGACGCGGCCGCTGCCATCGTATAGCCATCTGCGGGGCCACCAGTCAGGGCGTCACTGGCACTCCCGGTCGGCGGTGCCTCGGGTAGCCCCGTCAACGGCGCCCCGTCC
>JAGQIY010000452.1 GCA_020430865.1 Myxococcales bacterium | reverse complement strand
TCTTCGCATTCCGCTTCCGTGAAGCACTCGACACAGCGATTCGACGCTAAGTCACACAGCAAACCATGGGGAGTGCAGTCCTTGTCCGAGCGGCAGCTCGTAGGCAGCGGCCCGCCTCCGCCCTCGCCTGCCGATCCATTGAACTCTGGAATGCTCGAGGAGCCGCAGGCGGCAAGGAACATGCTGAACGTCACCGCCCGAAACCACACGGAGCGGCGTGGGCGACCGATGCCTATGAAACGTCCCCCAGTTGCCTCACTCTCCACCACCGGCGCGCTGCTCCCCTGAGCGCATGGTAACCCAGACCCGCGGCGTCGTCCCCCACAAGAGCCACCCCTGCCTCGTAGACACGGCGCGCGACCGCAAGGCAACTCGACGCGAGGATCGTGGCCTACGTGAGGTTCCGGTCACCTCCCCGCGTTGACGGCTACCTACCACGCTGGCACAACTTCGATATGGCTCGCTCCGCTTCATCGTTCGTGGCCCTCTCGGTGGTTGTCGCAGCCTGCTCGAGCAACGACGCAAGCCTATTTGGCGACGACGGCCAGACGGGCGGCGCCAGTGGCGCTCCGAGCACCTGCCGCAGCGACAAGGACTGCACCGCGTTCGGGCTGCTGTGCGATCCCACCTCCAGCCGCTGCGTTGAATGCCTCTCGGGAACCCAATGCTCGCAGAGCTCGGAGTGCCTGGCGGGAGCATGCCGTCCCATCACGACCTGCTCGACCTCCCTCGAGTGTCCTCAGGACCAAGTCTGCGACTCAACCGTCGGTCGCTGCTACGCGTGCGTGGTGTCCGCAGACTGTGAACCTGGCTTCGTGTGCCTGGACCGCACTTGTCGAACCGCTGGCTCGGGTGGGACCGGAATGGGTGGCAATGGTGGCAATAGCTCGGGTGGAACCGGAGCAGTAGGCAACGGCGGGACCGCCGCAAGCTCGGGAAGCGGCGGCACGAACGCTGGTGGGAGTGGGGGTTCTTTTGCCATGGGAGGAAACGCCGGGAACGGCAACGCGAGCGCCGGGGGCACAACGAACGCAGGCGGAGCCGCAATGGGCGGCAGCGGCGGGACGGGGGGCAGCGCGGCGAGTGGAGCGACCGGCGGGTCCGCCAGTGGTGGCAGCTCGGGCGGTGGACATGGCGGCACCGGAGGAGGCGGTAGCTGCGGCGACGTCTTCGTGTTGTCCGATCGCTCGACCTATGCTCGCTGGGCAACCCAACGTGATGGGATGACCTCGTTTCTCCAACAGGTCATGAGCGCGACCCCTCGGATGGGGATCACGTTCTTGCCCGTACCAGCGAGCGATCCGCAGATCCCAGACGTTTGCCACACGAACGCCGATTGCGGCAACTACCCTCCCTGCAACTTCTTGAGTCAGTGCGACAATGGGGCGGCCAAGCACGATTCATGCGACGTCCCAGACTACACGACCCCAGCGGTCGCGCTGGATTCTGGCAACATCGCAGCGACATCGATGGTGAGCGCCATCGGCGCCGCCCAGTACAGCGGCAGGACGGCACTACGGCCCGCGCTCGAGGGCACCCTCTCCTACGTTCGGGGCCAAGCAAGAACCGGCTATCGCTCGGCAATCGTCCTGATCACCGACGGGACACCGAGCGGCTGCCTGAACAACAACCTTACGCATTTGACCAACCTCGCGGCTACCGCGTGGCAGGGCACGCCGCGAGTCGCTGTCTACGTGATCAATCTCGATCGCACAGTGCACATGGATTCCGTCGCGGACGCGGGAGGCACCGGCAGCTGCTACATCGCGGAAACGCCTGAAGCAGTGGCGGACGCCCTCGGACAGATCTTGTTGGCGGAGGGCTGCCAGTAGACAGACGGCCGGAGCGCGCCTCGAATGCTCGACGTCGCCGGTCGACCTTCGACCCAGCACCTCACCCTCTCCCCCAAATCCGAGCAACCCGGTGGACCAGGCGCACCGACGTTTCGATCGCTGGCTACTGTTTGAACTTCGCGTAGGCCTCGAGTGTGGATTGGGTGAGGGAGTGAATGGCGTCGAGGATCAGCTCACGGTGCTCGTTCAGCATGTCCCTGAGCAAGACACGTAGCTGCCGGTCGTAGGGCGCTGGCAAGAAGCCGGTGTGTCCGAGGGTGAGCTGC
>JAGQIY010000451.1 GCA_020430865.1 Myxococcales bacterium | reverse complement strand
ACCGAAGCCAACCATGGGGTTCTCGCCGCGGTAGTCCGCGTTCGCGGCGTCGTGCAGCTCGGAGATCTGGTTGTAGTTCTCCGACGCCTGGTCGGTGATCCAGCGGATGAGTTCACTGCGGCCAGGGTCCTGCATCTTGCGCATGGCGTAGGCCGTGCGAAGGTCCACGAAGACCCACTCCTGGGAGTCATACCAACCCCCATCGTCGTTGCGGAAGAAGCCGCGCCCGCTCGCGGGTACGAGCGCGGCTCGCATCGACGACAGAGTTGCCTTCGCCGTCTGCCCCTCTGGGTTCAAGAGCCCGAAGCCGACGGCCTCGATGGCGGCTGCGTCCAGGAACCCGGAGCCCGACTGCAGCTCCTCCAGACTCTGTGCCAGCGTGTGGTCCGGCGCGCTGAGCTCGGAGAGCAAGGCACCCTGTGCGGCAGAGCCTGCCTCACGATAGACATTCGCCCTGGCGCTGTCCTGCACTCGCTCCGCGAGTGATGCCGCGCGGCAAAGGCCGTTGGCCGCAGTAAGGGTGGTGTAGGCGAAGTGCTTCTGCTGACCTTGCCAGTGCACCTCCCAGATCGACGAGTCGGCGGCGATCAGGCCCGACGGTTCTTGCAGCGCGAGCAGGACGTCGGCGATCTTCGCGCTGACGTCAGGCCATACCGACGAGAGCCAGCTCGCGTCTCCGCCCGCTTCGACGTACTCGTGGAGCGTCCACAGGAACAGGCCAAAGCCGTCGAACTCGATGTTGGGGCCGTGCTCGTTGAAGTCGGTCTCCTCGACGCCGTCGCCGAAGTAGCGCGTGATGGAGATCTGATAGGGCACTCCGACTTCGGTCTGGTAGTGGCCAGAGTCCGCGCCGAGCTGGAACTCGAGCGCGGCGCGCGCTTCATCGAGGTGTCCGGCTCGCGCGAGCGCCACCACGGCGTAGGCCATGTCGCGAACCCAGGAGATGTTCCACATGCCCGTGGGCAGGCTCGCGAGAATCTGACCCTTGCCGCGACCGGCTTCCTGGACTTGGCCCATGCGCAGAATGGCCATGGACTGCTCGAACAGGTCCTTCTCCGCTCCCTGAAGGCTCGGGTAGGAGCCAGCTGCGTGCCAGGCTTGCCATGCGGCGCGTTCGTCGTTCAGCAGCCGCTCGGGGCTCCTGGCTGCGAGCCAGCTTCGCACGGCCTGGATGCGCGGCAGGACGTCGCCTCCCGAGTCGACGACGGCGAAGCCGCCAAACCAAGCGCTGTTCCCCACGTCGAGCGCTCCGAGTGACCACTGGATCCCGCCCACGGCGTCGTCCCGGGAACCCCCGCTGCCTGCGTTGTCACTCAGGTCGTCACCAGCCTGGAGCGCCGCGTAGGGGTTCTCGGGTGAGGCGCCGTGATGGGCGCTGGTCGTGAGCGCCCCGTAGCCCACTGCCGCTCCGCTCGGGCCCCACTCCATGAAGGCGTCTTCGGAGGCTTGCCAGACGATGGTCTCGCCGCCACTGTCGGGTTCTGGTGTCCCAGTTCCCATGTGGAAATTATACAGAAAATAGCCATCCACGTCGCTGGCGCTGCCGGAGGTGCGCTCCACCCGCACCAGATCCACGTACGCGCGCTCGCTCAGCCCGATCGGCGCGAAGACGTACTCGTCCACACGGAGCCCCATCAGCTCCCGGCGCACATGGATGATGCCGGTCCCTGCTTCGTACTCGACCAGGTTCGGAGTGACATCGCCCAGCCAGCTCGGGCTACCTCCGATGCGCAGACCTGGATAGCTGTCGTAGGCGAAGTCGCGGGTCTGGGCCCCGTCGCTGCGCGCTCGATAGATGTGCTCCAGGAAGCCACGTACGCGCTGGGTTGGCACGTCGTAGACGACCGCGGCGCGGCCGTTGGTGGAGACCAGGGTGGGGGTGGAGCGGTGTGGGGCGACCTGCGCCGCCACTTCGGGGGCCGCCGTGAGCATGAGAGCGGCCGTCAACCAGCCGAGCGCACCGCCGCTACGGCGAGAGCCGGTCCGGCGTGAAGGCGTCGAGCGCGAATCCTGATTCGGTGCGGAGCTGAGCATGGTCCCCCTGAGACTGCGGGTGGCTCGCTCGATGGTATTCGGCGACGTGCGAGCGCGCGCTCGCCGCAGACCATCGAAGCGGTCGTGTGAAAACGACTGAAGCAACCCGGTACCCCGTGCCCAGCGGCCTCCTGATGGAGCTCCGCGGATTACCGGCTGACTGTGAAGCTGGTCCGTTGGGACCAGTGATCTGACTGTGGTTCGCGCCGTTTGGGCGCGAATCGTTCTAGTGGCGCGCCTTGACGAAGTCCTCGAGGTCGTCCGTGTCCTTCCACGCGAACTGCTCTTCGAGGGGCGGCTCCTTCGTCTCGCCGCGCGAGTTGCTGAAGAAGATGACCGGGATGAGGCTCATCGCGATCACGAGCGAACCCACGATGGCGACCAGGTTGACGATGCCATTGTCCATGTCGCTGCCTTCCTTACCCGAAGCTCGTCTCGCCGCAAGGTCTGGCACGCATGTTGATTTGTCGCAGCTCAGGACCATGGCTGATCTCGCGTAATTCACGGGATTTTACACGGTCTGGCGATCGACTCCTCTCGCTCGGGCCTGGCTGGCCGGCGGGAGACTGGCGGAGGTGAAGTCAGATGAATGACGCAGCGATTTGGAAGGGTAGCCGGCCTCGGACCGGCTTGGCGGACAATGTGGTCGAGGAGCTGTGGTTTGGCGATGTCGACGACGCGGAGGACGAACACCATGCGGCAGCGAGCCTCGCTGCGCGCCTGGCCGACGTCCAGGGCTTGAAGCCGTTCCCCGTGGTCGCTCAGCGAGTCCTGGCGCTCCTGAATGATCCGGACTTCGATCTGGGTCAGGTCGCGAAGCTCCTCGAGGGCGACACGGCGCTGGCCACGAAGACGTTGCGCGTCGCGAACTCGAGCTTGTTTTCGCGTGGCAACAAGATCGCCACCATCGAAGGCGCCGTCGTGCGCCTCGGCGGCAAGACCGTGATGGACATGTTGCTCGCGGTCGCGGCGATGGGGCTGTTCAAGGACGCCTGGGGCGCGGGGCTGCGGGTGCGCGAGCACTCGGTGGGCGTCGCCGTGGTGGCGCGTCAGCTCGCCGCGTCCTGCGGTTGGTCAGGCGGCTCGCAGGTGTTCTTGGCGGGGCTGCTCCACGACGTGGGCAAGCTGTTGATCATGCAGGCGGACGAGTACGACTATCCCCCAGACGGCGGGATCGACGTTCACCTCGGTGAGCGCGTCGCCCTTGGCTACGATCATGCCGTGCTCGGAGGCCACGCGCTTCGCCTGTGGGAGGTACCCGAGCCATTGCCGGTGGCTGTCGCGTGGCATCACCAGCTCGGACGTGGGCTCGGCTCTGGGGGAGACGTTGGGCTGATGGTCGCGTTGCTCGACCTCGCGGACGCGATCGAGAAGACCATCGCGAATCAGCTCGAGCCCGGTCTCGCCGAGCTCGCGAAGCGCTCGTCTGCGGAGTACCTGCAGATCTCCGAGGCTACCTTCGCCAGCTCCTGGAATCAGTTCCGCGAGGAAAGGGCGGAAGCCCTGGCCTTGTTCGCTTGAGGGACTCGCCATGCAGCCAGTGACGCTTCAAGAGAGTCAGTGCCGCCGCTTCCCGACGCTCCCCGTAGAGGAGATCGTGTTGTGGCTCTGGGCGGACGTGCGCTACTTCGCGATGGCCACGCCGCGCAGCGACGAGCTGAAAGGGCGCACGTTCCGCGCGGCTCCCGGCCCCGCGCGCGTGCGCGCGGCGAGTCGACCGAGGAGCTGTGGTCGTAGGGGCCTCACACCCCGTCGGCGAGAGCGCTGCGTCGTCAGCATCGCAGCCTAGCGTCCCGCTCGACCCAAGCTCCGACCTAGCCTCCCGCTCGACCTAGCCTCCCGCTCGACCTAGCCTCTTCGGCTCAGCCTCGCCTCCCTCGCTGGCTAGCCTCCGGCTCAGCTGGCTAGCCTCCGGCTCAGCTGGCTAGCCTCCGGCTCAGCTGGCTACCCAGCCAGCAAGAAGGCTCGCGCGACCTCGAGATCCGGAGCGAGCACGAGCGCTTGCCGTGCTGCCTGGCTCGCCTCTTCGAGACGGCCCAGCTGCGCAAAGACGAATGCCAGCGTGGCGAGGCAGCCTGGTCGGCCTGGGTGGCTTGGTTCCAGGGTGAGCAGCAGGCGTGAGAGAGGAACCCGCGCTGCCGCGTAGCGTCCTGCCTTGAGCTGCTCCAGCGCGGCGGCGTGTAGCTCCAGCTGCCGCGCCGCGCGGCGATTCGCGGTGGGGCTGACGGTGAGCGAGGACGAGGGCGGGTGGTGTTCTGCCATGGGCTCCTTGAACGCGCTGCAGGGCGCAGGTCCACCATCGCCACTTCGACGACCGGGTGCAACTTTCGCTAAGACAAACAATGTCCGCCCGGGGGCCTGTGCTCCCGGTGGCCCCGAGGAGGGACGGCGGTTATCACCGGATTGGTGCACGTTCGCAGCTCGGGTGTCGCGCGAGCGCGGCTGAGTCCAGCCAGACCGGAGCGTGCCGCGCTCGCGGCGCTGCCCGCTGGAGTCAGGGCCGTTGCTCCTCTCCCCCCCCAGCAAATGAGGCGAGTCGGGCCGAGGCGTCGTACGGGACTCAGGCAACCATGGATACGAGCCGGTATCTAATGTAGCCTCGGCGAACCGGGTGTGACTTTCGCCCACACTAAGCTACTACCTCGGACTCGCCATGATCGGTTCCAGCCCCCTCCCCGACTTCAACCCAGGGCCGAACGTGGCCGGTTGGAACGTGCGCGAGTCGCGAGGAAGCGGCTCGCTCACCCACGCTTTCCTGGTCGACCGCGGGCGACAGCGTGGGGTGCTGCGCTTCCTGCAGCCCGAGCTTGCTCGAATCCCGGAGCTCGGAGAGCGTTTCCTTCGGGATCCGCGCATCGCGAACGAGGTCCAACATCCGTTCTGCGTGCGCGTGCTGGACTCTGGTGAGCATCAGGGGCTGCCCTTTCTGGTCAGCGCGCTGGCTGAGGGCCAGTCCGTCGCCGATCTGCTGCTGGCTGGGCCTGAAGCGTTCAGCCCCGCCTACGCGTTGAAGGTGATGTGCGGCGCGCTGGAGATCCTGGACGTCGCCCACGGCAAGAACATCATCCACCGTGATCTTCGCCCCGAGAGCATCGTGGTCTCGGAGCTGGGGGAGGTGTGGATTCGCGATTTCGGTTTCGCGCGGCTGCGTGAGATCGGCGGCGTCGCCGCTCCCCTGGCCTTCGTTCCCCCAGAGCGCCTGAGCCAGGGCACGGACGCGCTGGACGCGCGAGGCGACCTCTTCGCCCTGGGAGCGATTTGCTTCAATTTGCTCACTGGTGAGACCCCGCTCACGCGCACCTCCGCGAGCTTCGATCGGCCGAGCTTCGGACTGCTCTTGCCCGACGCACCGCTCGAGTTGGTGGAGCTGGTCGATCGCGCCCTGATGCGCGATCCGGAGCGGCGATTCCAGTCGGCGGCGGACATGTACCGAGCCGCGCGGCGCGCGCGGAGGCTGCGCGAGCTGGAAGAACCCGGGCGGTTCGTCAGCAGCATACGCCAGCTGAAGACGGCGGTTGCCAAGACCCAGCCTCCGCTGCCCCGGGAGGAGCAGGTCGGTGTCTCCGCGCTCGCGGTCTCGGCGCAGATCCCCGCGGCACCGGCGGTGCCGGACTTGTCGGGCCTGGGCTCCCCGGGGAGCCGGCAGCACGAGGTCTCGCTCCCCCCGCTGCTGGAGCCCATCAGCGACGACGAGGTCCGAGTGCTCCGCGAGCTGTTCGGGCACTGGGAGCGATCGCTGCGGGCAGAACTCCAGTACGGTGCGACGCACCCCGAGAGTCAGCGAGCGAAGGAGCGCGCCTGGGACCACATCCAGCGCGCCCTCGCGGCCTCCGACGGAGCGCTGCTCTGCAACCTCAGTCCTTACGCCTTCGTGCTCGCGGACGAGGCGGTGTGGGAGCCGAGCGGGAGCTTCGAGCGGATCCCCTACCGCCTGTTCGCGGACGGGGTGCGAGTGCTGGGCTTCCGTCAAGGCATGACCCGCGAGGAGTGGGAGAAGCTCTCCGAGTGCATGCTGTCGGATCTCGATGACGATCCGCTGAACGACTTCACGACCTTGCTCTGGGAGGCCGATCTGCCTCACGTGGTGTCTCAGGTCGTCGATGTCTTCCAGGAGGGTGATGGACGCGCGCGCGAAGCGCTGGAGGAGGTGCGGCGATCCGTGGTGGCGGTGGCCCGCTTCGACAGCCGACTGCAGCTGACCGAGTGCTGGCAACAGTACCGTGGGGATCCGGCGAACCAGCAAGACTGGCAGCTGGAGTTGGAGCGCTCTCTGGGGGCGACGGGCCGGGAACTCAGCGAGTTGCTCGAGGCCGAGGCGAGCCGCATCAAGGAGCTCGCCAGCGCGCTGGAGGGAGAGCGGGCTCAGGGCGTGAACCGCTTCGTCTATGTGGCCAGCAGCGGACTCCTGCACGCGCTGCGCTCGAGTTCGCTGACCATGGTGCTGGTGCCGCTGGAGCAAACCCTGAACCGGCTCGGGGCCGACTCTCCGCTGACGCGGCTCGAGTGCACGCTCGCCCTGGTCGAGACCGCGGGCCGTGACAAGACCTTGCGCGAGACGCTGATCTCGCGCTTGATCACGCCCCGGGTGGTCGAGGACGGCTTGCTGGCCCTGGATGCCCTGGAGCAGCCCCAGCGCGAACTCCTGTGGGCCCGGCTCGGGCGAGTACTGGACCAGTCCCACGCGCAGGCGCTGGCCGAGGTGTTGGGACGGGTACGCGGGCCGGGCTTCGAGCGCGCGATCCTGGCGCAGCTCGTTGCGATTTCGCGCGGAAACGAACGCGCCCTCGGGCCAGCCATCCTGCGGGCTGACGTGAGCCAGGCGTTGACCCTGGTGCGCGCCCTGGCGCGTGGAGAGCAACAGGCAGCTAGACCTGCCCTGCTCGAGGCCTGTGCGCATCCAGAACCAGTGGTGCGGCTGGAAGCGTTGAGCGCCCTCGGGGCGTCCTCCGAGCGCTTGAATCTCGAGCTACGCCAGCTGCTGGAGGACTCCAGCCTCGAAGTGCGTCTGGCGGCGCTGCACACGGTGGCCGAGCACGAGGTGAGGGTCGTTGGTCCAGCTCTTGCCCTGCGGATCCGCTCGGAGCAGTTCGACGAGTTGCCGCTCGAGGAGCGTGCGCTGTCCCTGGATGTACTGGCGTCGCTCTTGCCATCCCGTGCCGAGGATATCGCCGTCGAGTTGCTCGAGCGTTCGCCGCTCGTCGCCTCCAGGTCGCACGACGAGACCCGAGAGCTCGCGGCAGATCTGCTGGGCCGCACCGCCACCAGCGTGGACGCGGAGAACGCCCTGGAGCGCGAGCGCGGGCGTCGTTTTCGCAATAGCGAGCGTGTTCGCGACGCTTCGGCGCGCGCGCTGGACAGCATGCGTCGACGCACGAGCGTGCCGCCACCCCCGGGAGACGCTGAGCAATGAGTGACTCGGACCGGCAGACCCGCACCACCCAGCCCAGGATCCCGAGCGTGGCCCCGCAGGCCACGGAAGAGAGCACACCTCCGTCGATGGAACGCGTCGGACCGATCCGCGTGTCCTCCTCGCCACCCAGCCGGGGCAGTGGTCCACCCGCGTCGCAGCGTCGCTCGCTGGCGCCGCGTCGGGTGGGTGGGGATGACGCCGCGGAGCCCGTCAGCGCGTTGTTCCGGCTGTTCAAGAACGGCCGCATTCACCGCATCGACAATGCCACGGTCGTCTTGGCCGCCGAGCAGGCCACCACGGCGTTGAGGCGCTTCGCTGCCGTCGCGAACCGTCCCGCCCGGCTGACGTTCATGGGTGATCTGGTCTTCGTCTGCGGCGAGCTGCTGCGGGCGGGGCGCCTGGTCTACGACTCGGCGCGCCAGCTCGGCTCCGAGCTCCAAGCCGCGGGGATCAACGAGCTGGCGTTCGGGCCCGGAGTCTCCGGACACGACCTCATCCAGCTCGTCGATGCCTGGAACACGGCGGTGCAGAGGCGAGGTGAGCTCGACGACTGGAACAACCCTCGCATCGTCGTGCGGAGGGTGCCAGAGCTCGCCTACGTCCCCGTGGGTCTCGAGGGCGACGACCCGGCGAGCCGGGCCCTGGACCTCTACGGCGTCAGCATCGCGGTGATGCGGGCCTTCTATCGCGACGTCGCTGCAGGCAGCAACCTGCTGCCGAAGCGGGTGAAGCGCATCGCACAGCGCTGGGTGATGAGCGCGCTGAGCGGTGAGGAGTCTTTCCTGCACCTGACCACGCTGGCTTCGGCGCACCGTGACGTCGCCGGTCGGGTCGTGCACTCCGCCCTGCTCGTGCTGGCGATGGCCCGGGTCATTACCCGCGACAGACGTATCCTCGGGGAATTGGCGGTGATGGCGCTGCTCGCCGAGGTCGGTCGGGTGCGGGCCGCCGGCGCTGTCGTCACTGCGGCCTCCGACGCGGCGGAGCTGATGAGCCTGGAGGCTACGAGCGCTGCCATGATCGCGAGCGGCGGCTGGGAGCCCCAGGCCTGGCTGCGGACGGTCGGGGCCTTCGAGGTGGCCTGGCTGGAGCGCGAGGATCGGCTGGGCAAGCTGTACGGTGGGCAGGCCGGCGCGCTGCTCAGCTCACGACTGCTGCTGGTGGCTCGCGCCTACCTGGAGCGCGTCGCGCCGGGTAGCGGGAGGCCTGGGGTGTCGCCGCCGCAGGCCCTCGGAGAGCTGATTCGCCGTCCGGGGCTGCATCCAGGAATCGTGCGCCTCTTGGCGCGAGCGCTGGGTATCCTTCCGACGGGCACGGTGGTCGAGCTGGAGGGAGGCGAGTGGGCGATCGTGTCCGCCCCGAAGGCAACGCCTGCGTACCATCGACCCGCGTTGAGACTCGTGACCGACGCCGAGGGAAACCCCCAGCAGGTGCCAGTGCAGGTCGACCTGGAGCAGACCAGCGTCTCGGGGATCCGACGTATCGTGACCAGCGAAGAGGCGCGCTTCAACCTCGCCCAGGCCTTCTTCGGCGAGGGCTGAGCTACACCGTCTCGCCGGTGCGTCGCCAGAGCTGGAGCTCACCGCGGCGCCAAGCCGCGTAGGTCTCCTCGGGGCTGGGTGGTTGCTTCGCGCACCAGCGGAGGTAAGCGCCGAAGGCCACGTCGGGATCGTTTGCCTGGTCTTCGGGGTAGGAGACGCCCTCGCTGAGCGCCTGCTCCAGAGCCGCCTGGAGGCGCTCGTGATAGCCTTGAAAGACCACCAGATCACGCAGCCAACGGCTCCGTGCGGAATCAGTCGATACGACCTCTCGAGTCGCCTCGAGGGCGCGCTCGAGGCCCCCCGGGGTGAGCCGCAGTAGCTCGAGATCATAGGCGAACTGGGCGCGATCGTGGTGCGCGCCGAGCAGATGACTGATGATGCGCTCGGGAGTGCTGACCAGGCCCGAGAAGTCCAGCGGCGCGATGGCCTTCTCCCGCAAGAGGAACGGGAAGCGCAGCGGCCGCCACTGCAGGAGCTTCGCGCGCCAGCTGTCTCGCACCGGGTCGTCCTTGCACGTGCCGACGGTTTCTGAGCGGAAAAGGACGCGATGCCACATGGAGATCACCCCCAGCTCGATCTGCCACAGGTTCGGCACTCGCTCTAGCTCGCCCTGCGCGGCGATCTTGTCTAGCGCTTCCTCGACTCGTCGCGGATTCACCAGCAGCACGTACGCATGCCAGGGGATACGTCGCGCAGCGTCGTCACTACGGGCTTGGGTTCGGGGGTGAGGCGTGCTGGTCGCCCAGGCGGAAGGCGCTGCGATCATGGTGCTTCTCTGTTCTGTTGAGGTTGCTCCGAGGCTTCGAGCTGGCGCCCGAGCTTGGCCAGGGTCTGCGCGTCGCGGCGCTCGAGCTCCCGTACCAGGAGGTGCGCGTCGGGGCGCTCCTCAGCCTGGGTGTCGAGCCAGCTCAGGAGCAGGCGATAGCCGGCCAGGTTCGTCTGCGGCTCGGCGTAGATCAGCGGCGGGAGCTCGGGGATCTCCGATACGGCGGCGCTGATCGGGTTCATGCACAACGCCAGGGCCGGGCTTTGGGTCGCCCGGAGCATCGCGCGAACGACCGCGAGATCGGCCTCGATCAGGCCCGGAAGGGTCGGGCGCGCCACGGCGCTCTCGAAGTCCAATATTGCCGCGCGGATAGATTGGAGGTCGCTGACGGTGGCGCGCCGGGGCAGGACCTCGAGCACCGCAGCGGCCATGTGTCGACGCATGCGCAGCAGGTCTTCGACCACCAGCCGCAGCTGACCGCGCTCGCGGGCGATCCGGGCCATGTCGGGCAGCAGCTCCGGGCCGCCGTGGGTCGCGAAGTCGCGCACGGTGTACCCGCTGCCCTGCCGCACGCTCACCAGACCCGAGGTCTGCAGGCGGTTGAGTGCGCTACGGATGGTGACGCGGTTCACCCCAAAGCTCGTGGCGAGGGCACGCTCTGGTGGCAGTCGCTCCCCGGCCACCAGCTCGCCCTCGAGGATCGCTCGCTGCAGGGCAGCCACGCACTCGTCCACTGCAGAGGCGGGAGAGATGGGGTTCACGCTCAGAGCCATTGGGATTGGTATGTTGGTCCGACCAATCGCGTCGGTCAAGCAAAGACTGGGACGCGGCGCAGAATTCGCCGCGACCTCGAGCCCTCACCCCCTGAAAATCCGACGCAAGCGGCGGCTCAGGAGGGGCCGCAGTGGCCCGCGGCTGGCTCGCTCTCGTTGTTCTCTTCGCGGCACTCGTTGAACGTGCGGTTCATCGGGTCGATGAGGATGCGAGCGACGTAGGTGTCCTTGGCCGAGAGCGAGCTGTCCGTGGCGGTGAGCACCAGCAGCTCGGTCTGACCGGGCAGCAGCTCGCGGGTCGTGGTTCCGCTCGCGACCTGGTTCCCGTTCATGTCGAACACGCCGACGTTCACTCCGGCGGGCAAGCCGGAGAGCCCCTGGTTCTGCACGCGCACCTCGAACCCTACCGGGGTGCTGCACAGCACGCTGAGCGTCAGCACCGCGTCTGGAGCGTTGAACAGCCCGCTGTCTTGCACGTTCTGGCGGAAGTTGTTCAGCCAGCCCAGCTCCCAGTTGCGCTTCGCTGCCTTGGGGATCAGTCCATAGCTCTGAGGCGCATCGCAGGCGCTGTCGCGCGAGTCGCAGATGTTGCTGACGTAGTAGGCGTGCTGGCTCCAGATGGTGCGGGTGCCCACCCAGCTGCTCTCGCGATCGCCGAACACCGTGATCCCGCGGTACGCCTTCGCGCCCTGAGGCTTCACCCACGCCTTGCGGTTCATGCTCGGATCGGGCTGGTTCCAGGGAGCGACATCGCACTTCCAGCCCGAGGCGCTGGGGTCGGCGCCGTTGGACACCATGACGATTTCCGCGTGGCCATCTCCGTCGACGTCGGCCACGAGCGCGTTCTCGGTGCCGGTGAAGGAGGTGGTCAGCTCCGCCAGCAAGACGGCGCCCGTCGCACCGTCGTACACCCAGAGGAAGCACTCGTCGGCGTAGATCACCTCGGCCTTCCCGTCACCGTCGAAGTCGAACACGCTCGAGCCGGTGACGTTCGACGACAGATCGTGGTTGGGCGCAGACCAGACGATGTCGATGGTGTTGCCCGCGTAGTTGGGCTTCGTCATCACGTAGACATTCTTCTGAGCGACGCCGATCTCCGGCTTGCCGTCGCCGTCGAAGTCCGCGACCGTGGGCGGCCCGCCGCCGCTGTCTGGCAGCGCAACACCCAGCTCGGGCTTGCCGTCGAGACCCTCCAGGATGTCCACGCGGTTGTGTCCAGTGATCACGACCTCCGGCTTGCCATCGCCGTCGAAGTCCGCTACCGCGGGGAAACCATCGCTCACGCTCGTCTCGCGCCAGAGCTCACTGCCGTCGCGCTCGTAGACCGTGTTGCCGGCGACCAGCTCCAGCTTGTCGTCCTCGTCGACGTCGGCGAAGAAGCTCATGGCGGTGTTCGTGGCGGTGCCACCGCGCCCGTGAGTGCCGACCCACTGACGCACGATCTGCCCGCCGACGAGGCTCCACAGCGTGCGCCCGTAGGCGATCTCCACGGTGCCGTCGCCATCCATGTCGCCCAGGGAGATGCCGCCGCCCCAGCCGAAGGCGTTGGTGTTGGTGTCTGCGGTGTCGGTGGGCTGATCGCTGATGGCTCGCACCGCGCCGGTCCCGTCGAGCCAGGCGATGTAGCCGTCGCCGGTCATGGCGATGATGTCGACGCGCTCGTCCCCGTCCACGTCACCCAGCGCGACGCTGGTGCCCGCGAAGCCGAACTGCCCGGTCTTCGCCTTGTTCAGGCTCCAGATCTCCGCGCCGGAGCGGCCGTCGAGCATGCGCAGCACGCCAGTCAAGCAGGAGTGCGGCGTGGATCCGTTGCAGTGACAGCAGGTCTCCTGGTTGTTCGAGGAGACGAAGATCACGTTGGGTGGATCGCTCTCGTCTACCTTGCCATCGCAGTTGGCGTCGTACACCCGGGCGACGGTGGGAGTCGACCAGACGTCAGCCTGGTTGGGGTACTCCTTGGGCGTGTTCGGCGGCAGTCCCCACTGCCACTCGATGATCGGGTCGAGGGCGCCGGGGGTCGGGAAGAACTCGCAGTTCTCGATGCAGGCGCCGGGAGAGCCTCCAGCGCCGCCGCCGCCCGCACCGCCGGTGCCGCTCGGTGGACAGATCGGAGGCAAGTCGACGCAGCGCCCGCTCTGGGGAACCGGCTGAGTACAGGTCGTGCCCATGCCACCTGCGCCGCCGCTGCTGGCGCCCCCGCTGCCCGCGCCGCCCGCACCACCGCTCCCGTTCTCGCCGAGCGCGGTCTCGCAGTACTGGCCGTCCTCGCAGTCAGCCGGAGTCTGGCAAGGCTT
>JAGQIY010000450.1 GCA_020430865.1 Myxococcales bacterium | reverse complement strand
CAAGTACTGGGTGGACGACCCCGGTATGCCGAACCGTGCCTGCGGCGAGTTCGAGCAGAGCCGGTGCAAGGGCGCCAAGCAGCCGATGCGCTACTGCATCGACCGCTACGAGTACACGCCACCGGGCTACACCTACCCGATCGTGAACGTGTCGTGGGGCGAGGCGCAGCTGATGTGTGGGAAGCTCGGCAAGCGGCTGTGCTACGAGGCCGAGTGGGAGTTTGCCTGCGAGGGCCCCGAGGCGCTTCCTTATCCCTACGGTTACAAGCGAGACGGCGCCGCCTGCAATCACGATCGGGCGGAGCTCTTCACCTCACGAGGCAAGCTGAACGATCAGCGCGTGCCGGGCGACTCGCTGAAGGAGTGCAAGAGCCCCTTCGGTGTCTACAACATCGTGGGCAACGTGGACGAGTGGACGACGCGAGGGGGCGGGGGTCACCGCTCGATCCTGCGAGGCGGCTGGTGGCTCAAAGGACGCAACCGTTGCCGCGCGGCAACAGGATCCCACGGCGAGAACTACGCGGGCGCCCAGACGGGCTTTCGCTGCTGCAAGGGCGCCCGCTGAGCTTCACCAGGGTGTGATGCTCCCGGTGTCCACGACCTCGAAGGCGTTGCCGCGGATCTGCCCCAGGTCACTCAGGTTGTCGTCGCTCCAGCGAGGGTCGTGGCTGCCACTGATGAACCAGTTGGAGCCGTTGTCCGCCACGAACATGCCGAAGCGCTTGAGCGCAGTGCAGATCACCTGCACCTCCGCCGAGAGTCCGCTGCAGTCGTAGTCGGCCTTCATGCGGAAGCGCATGCCCATGGGCGGGTCGCTGGCTCCACCCGAACCAGCGCTGTGAGTCGCGGGCGCGATGTAGCCATCCTGGCTGACGTCCACGGTGAAGCGCAGCGCGTGCAGGATCTCGCCCTTCTCCACGACCTCGTCGTAGCGCACGAGCCCGGGCAAGATGGGCAGGCCGGCGGCGTCTGCCGACGTCCAGCGCTCGGGTCTCAGGGCGTTGCTGCTCAGATCGAACACGGCGCCCGACGAGGCGTCCCAGCTCGCTCCGTTGTTGTTCGGAAAGGCGTAGAAGAGCTCGAAGAGCTTGCAGCTGCCTTGCTGCACGACCAGCACGTGGCGATCGCCGTCGGAGCTCGGCCCACCTTCGACCGGTGCGTCGGCGGGGATCGGGTACGGGCCAGGATCACTCTCCGAGGCGACGTCGAAGTCGATGGGCACGCCGGGCTGGTTCTCGGGAACGACGACGTAGGGGATGCCGATGGGAGCGCCCTGGTAGAACGTCCCGAAGTCGGCGTGGAGTCGGCCGTTGCTGCCGATGGAGTCCACGTACGTGCTGCTGTTCGGGTGCACGCTGTAGCCGGAGATGTCCGTGTTCCAGGGGTTGTCACCTGGAAACATGTCGCAGCCGCCGAGGGTCGCGCCACCGCCGCCACCGCTTCCACCGCTCGCGCCGCTGCCACCGCTCGCGCCGCTGCCACCGCTCGCGCCGCTGCCACCGCT
>JAGQIY010000449.1 GCA_020430865.1 Myxococcales bacterium | reverse complement strand
GTTTCTCGACTGCGAGGTGCGAAGATGGCCCGTGGCCTGACCGACAAGCAGCCAGCCGTCCTCGAGGCCATCCAGGAGTACTGGTCGGAGAACGGCATCCCACCGTCCCTGGCCGACCTGGCCCCGGCGCTCGGCATCCGCCGGTCCACGGTCCACCAGCACGTGCTCGCGCTGAAGAAGAAGGGCTACCTCGACCACGTCGAGGGATCCGGGCGCACGTGGCGTCCGACCGGCGAGCTGCCCGCGCGGGGCTCACGGCGCGTCCCGGTGGTCGGGCGCGTGGCCGCCGGCCTCCCCATCCTGGCCCAGGAGAACGTCGAGGACTGGATCACGGTGGACGACGCCCCGCCGAGCGCGACGCTCTTCGCGCTCCGGGTCCGGGGCGACAGCATGATCAACGCCGGGATCCTCGACGGCGACCTGGTCGTCGTCCGCCAGCAGGACACCGCCGACGACGGCGACATCGTCGTCGCGCTGGTGGATGACGAAGAAGCCACGGTCAAGACGCTGCGCCGGGAGGCCGGCGAGATCGCTCTGGTGGCCGCGAACCCCGAGTACCCGCCCATCCGCGTTCGCGGTGGGCGTGTCCGCGTGCAGGGCAAGGTGGTGGGGGTCCGGAGGAAAGTACAGACGAACGGATGAGGAGGTAGTCCATGCCCCGCGAGTACACGCTGAGCACCTTTCTGAGGCAGACCCCGGCCGCGCTGCTGAAGCAGTACTTCGACGGCCGCGGGCTACTGGCCGAGGTCGACTTCGACGCCCTGAAGAAGACCGAGTACCAGCCGATCATCGACGCGCTCGACGGCGTGACGGACGACCAGCGCGCGAAGGTCGATCAGGAATTCCAGGAGGTGTTCTCGCTCGCGGACAAGTCCGGCACGCGGATCATCCTGGAGGAGTCCGAGGTGAACGGCCTCGACCTCGCCGACGCCATCGAGGCGATGGAGAACCACTACCACCGCGCGATGTGGCTCTTCCTGAACCGCTACCACGACGGTCGTGACCTGTTCCGGGCGTGCGTGAACCTCGCCTTCATCAAGGACATGTCGTTCACGAAGTCGAAGCGCCGGAAGGACCTGTTCTTGCCGGACGATCTCGACGAGCCGGCCCATGACGAGGCCACGTTGGAGGCCATCGCCGGCGAGCTCCGCGGGTTCTATCGCGACCAGGGACGCGGCCGGAAGTGCAAGGTCGAGTACTACCTGCGCGTGAATCCGACGCGGCACTGCTACTTCGGCTACCCCGAGGACTACACGACGTCCGAGCTTCAGTACGAGGAGGACGAGCTGACGCGGCAGGGCCGCAAGTCGGTGTTCCCGGTCGCGTTCGTCTATCTCCCCGACGACGGCACGCTCGAGATCTCTGCCCCGGGTGGCAAGAAGGACGCCCAGAAGCTGCAGGAGATCTTCTGCCGCCGCGCCCTGTTGATGGATGGGCTTCCGCCGGCCCGGAACGACCGGTGCTGGGACCTGGATGGCCTCAAGGCGAAGAGCTTCCCGTTCCCGACCGACCCCGCCGACGGCATCAAGAGCGTCGAGGTCCTCGCGCTCCGCATGCACCAGGGGGCCAACTGGAAGCGCCGTATCACCTTCGAGAACAGCGGTGACGCCGGCGACCTCTACACCTGGATGACGAAGGCG
>JAGQIY010000448.1 GCA_020430865.1 Myxococcales bacterium | reverse complement strand
CGCCGGTGACGGCGAGGGCGTGGCGGCGAAGTACCTCAACCCCAAGCCGCGCGACTTCCGCGTTGGCAAGCTCAAGTTCGCGCTGGTCGCGTCGGGCGAGATGCCTCGCGATGATGACTACCTGACGGTCATCACCAACGGCCTGAAGGGCACGGCGATGCCGTCCTTCCGCTTCATCCCCCACGAGGAGCGGCTGGCGATCGTGAAGTACCTTCGCACCTTCTACACGGGCAAGCCCAAGCCCCCCGGTGGGCTGCTCTCCATCCCGAAGGATCCGTGGGTGAAGAACCCCGACAAGGGCGTGGAGTTCGGCAAGAAGATGTACCACGGGCTCGCCGCTTGCTCGAGCTGCCACCCGGCCTACGCCACCAAGCCCGAGATCGTCGACGCGCTCGCGTCCTTCGACATGAAGTTCCAAGGCTTCCGCGCCGACATGTACAAGTCGGAGACGAAGGACAGCGACTGGGGCTACCCCATCAAGCCGCCCGACTTCCTCTACGACAGCATCAAGACCGGCAACGACAAGTCCACCATCGTGAAGGTCATCGCCTCCGGCATCGGCGGCACCGCGATGCCGAACTGGTCGGCGACCCTCGACGCCAAGCAGCTCTGGGGGCTCGCCTATTACGTCGAGTCCTTGGCGGCGATGCGCGGCTTCCCGGAAGGGCGTGCCCTGCGCCAGACGCTCGACACCCAACCCGAGTTCACCCCTCCACCGCCCCCGCCTCCGCCGGAGCCCGAGCCCACCGAGGGTGCCGGCGGCGGAGATGGCGCCGGTGGCGGCGCAACGGACGATGGTGCCGGCGGCTCCGGCAAGACTGATGGCTCGAAAGGAGAGCAGTGATGGCTGAGAGCGCTGCCGCTACAGCGGCTGGCGAGCGACCGCTCGTCGACAAAGAGAACGTCCGGAACCACATCGCGGCCGGCTTCCTCTTCTTCCTCATCGCGATCTTCGCGGGTCTCTTCTACGCGCTCCAGCTGGACGGCATCTACCCCTTCAAGGGTGTGGAGCTCGCCAGCCCCGGGCGCGTGCGCATGCTGCACACGAACGCGGTCGCCTACGGCTTCCTGTTCAACCTCTTCATCGCGGCCCTGAACTGGATCGTCCCGCGCCTCACGGGCAAGCCCGTGTTCAATGCGCTCTTGAGCAAGGCGATCTTCTGGGCCTGGCAGCTCATCGTGCTGGCGACGGCCGTCGGCATCATCGGCGGGCAAGCGCAGGCGATCGAGTGGGGCGAGACCCCGACCTGGATCGACCCCGTCGTCCTCGTGGGCGGCGCCCTCCTCATCCTCAACACCGGGACGCCGATCTTCCAGGTCCGCGAGCGCAAGCTCTACGTCACCCTCTGGTACTTCAGCGCCATGATGGTGTGGTTGCCGCTCGTCTACGCGATGGGCAACTTCATCCCGCAGTACTTCATCGCGGGCGCGGGCGGCGCGGCCATCACCGGCCTCTACATCCACGACCTCGTCGGCCTCACGGTGACGCCGCTCGGTTGGGGCATGATGTACTACTTCGTGCCCGTCATCACGAAGAAGCCAATCTGGAGCCACACCCTGTCGCTGGTCGGGTTCTGGGGCCTCGCCTTCTTCTACCCGTTGCAGGGCGTGCACCACTTCCTGTTCAGCCCGATCCCCATGTACGCGCAGTACGGGGCCGTGGTGAGCACCATCGCCATCGAGATCGTCGTGTTCACGGTCATCGTGAACTTCTTCATGACCCTCCGTGGCAAGGGCGACATGCTCCGCAGCAGCCTGCCCGTCCGCTGGTTCTACGCGGGGATGGTCTGCTACTTCATCACCTGCTTCCAGTGCGCCTTCCACGTCACCCTGACGTTCCAGCGCATCATCCACTTCACGGACTGGGTCCCCGGCCACGCCCACCTCGTCATGTTCGGCGTGTTCGGCTTCTGGTGCATCGGCATGACGGTCTACCTGTGGCCGAAGCTGGTCAACCGCCCCTGGTACTCCAACGCCCTCAACTCCTGGAACTTCTGGCTCACCACCATCGGCGTGTTCCTGATGTTCCTCGACCTGACCGCGGCGGGCGTCGTCCAGGGCTACATGTGGCTCAACCTCTCGACCTGGTCGCGGATGCTCGAGGCGTCGGCGCCCTTCTGGCACGTCCGGAGCATCGCCGGGCTCGCCATCATCACGGGCCAGCTCTTGCAGGTCTACAACATGTGGATGACCGCGCGCTCCACGGCGCCGGCGGGTGAGGCTCGCGAGAGCGACGACACGGAGACGGCGGCTGCGACCGCCTGAGGAGGTATCACGTGAGCGCAATGGAAAAGCTGGCGGCTACCACCCTCGTCGGTGCAGCCGCATCATTCGCCCTGGCCGGGGTCGTCTCGGCCTATCTACCCGTCGCCCACCTGGCGCAGATCGAGTACCAGACCCTGGCTGACATTCAGCCGGAGCCGTCGCTCGAGTGGATTCAGCTCTCCGAGCAGTTTCCGGATGCCTTCAAGAAGCACTACGGCGAGCCCACCGCCGAGTCCTTCCACAAGGCCCTGCGTCACGCACGCGACCAGTACATCGCCGAGGGTTGCTGGCACTGCCACTCGCAGTTCATCCGCCCCGTCT
>JAGQIY010000447.1 GCA_020430865.1 Myxococcales bacterium | reverse complement strand
CCTGGGTTGCTGCCGCCGCTGCCGCCGTTACCAGCGTTGCCTCCGTTACCAGCGTTGCCGCCGTTACCAGCGCTGCCGCCGTTACCGGCGCTGCCCCCGTTGCCGGCGCTGCCGCCGTTACCAGCGCTGCCCCCGTTGCTCGAGCCGCCGCTCGTCGCCCCGGCGCTGCCCGCGCTTCCACCAGGCGAGTTGGCAGGTTGGTCGCTACCGCACCCCAGGGTGAGCAGCGGTGTGACGAGGCAAAGGGCCAGGACGAGGGGACGCATGCTGGCCGGTGTATGCCCGAACACCCAGGCGCGCAACCTTCGCGCCGCCAGCGCGGTTGCGTGGACGACCCGGGGGCTTGCCTGTAGCCTCCCGGGATGGCGATTCAGTATGCGCTGGGGATGGAGCTCGCGTTGCCGGCTCCCGGGGTGAAGGATATCGGCGTCTTCAATCGCGAGGTGCTGCTCGCCGCGGTGGTTGATCAGGTGGCGCTGGACGACGACTACGAGCTGCGTGTCATCCTCGACTGGGACACGCCGGTGGACTGTCCCCATGACGTCAAGGAGGGCGAGATGCTGTTCCTCGTCGCGAGCGACCGCGGGGGGCCGCTGCCTTCCGAGACAGCGCAGACGGTGATCGCCAAGGCCGACGCGATCGGTCGCAGCGGAGAGCTGTGGAAGGCGCTCGGGCCTGTGTTCATCGGACCGCTGATGGACGCCAATCGTATGCTGATCCTGCCGCCGCACTGCGTGTCTCAGCTGTCGAACACCCACTCCAACAATCCGCTGAGTGGTGTCGCGTACGTCTCCGCCGTCGAGATGAAGAAGCTGGTCGCCGAGATCGAACCGCACGCGGGCGTGGAGCACCTGAGCAAGCTGCTGGCGCTCGCCATCGAGGAGCACCTGGTTCTATCCGCGCGGATAGAAGACTGAGCCGGCCGAGCGCGCCGGTGGATCACTTGCGGTCGTCGAACAGACCAGCGCCGGAGGTCGGCTTGGCCGTCGGTTGAGCTGGCTCCGTCGCCGCTGGTTTTGGGGGTGAGGGGTGCGCCGCAGCGGGCTTCGCCGGGGCTGGGTGCCCATGGGCAACCGGCGTCTTGGTGGGGGCGGCAGCGGGAGCCGGCGCTGCCTGCTCTGCGGCTGAGTCTGAGGCTGTCGCTGACGCGCTGGGAGCGCTCGCCGTCTCCGCGTCCTCGCTGGCAGTGTCGCTCGGGGTCACCTCGGGTGTCGCAGGGGCGGTGCTCGCGCTCGCCTCCTCGGGTGTCGTGCTGGCCGCCGCGGGTTGCTGAGCGTCATTTCCGCGCGTCAATGAGACCGCCAGCGCGATCCCTCCCCCCAGCAAACATACGATCAGCCCGATGGCGACGAGGGGCCATGCGGAGCGAGATCTGGGCAGCGCCAGGTTGGTCTCGAGCCCAGCGTCGGTGGGCGCCGATGGTCCGATGCCAGTGACTCGTTCGACGCCGCCGCCTGGGTAAGGTGTCGCGACCGTGTGTGCGTGGGCTGCCGATGGATCCGGCGTGGCCAGCGGGTAGCTCGGAATGCTCGGCTGCTGGGCGCGCTGAGGGCCACTCAGGTCTGCGGGTGAAGCGTAGAGTCCGGGCTGAGACAGCAACGCAGTGAACGCCTCGAACATCTCGGTGGCGGACTGGAAGCGCTGGTTCGGATCCTTGGCCAACGCGCGCGCCATCCAGGCATCGACCCCTTGCGGCACCTGCACCTGCGACGAGGGCGGCGGAGGATCCTCGAAGCAGATCTTCATCAACAGGTCGCCGAGACCATCGCTATCGAAGGGCCGAAAGCCGCACAGGCACTCGTAGGTGATCACGCCGAGCGCCCAGAGATCGCTGCGGAGGTCGACGGTCTTGTTGCCGCGCGCCTGTTCGGGGCTGACGAAATGCGGCGTGCCGATCAGGGTGCCCGTCTTGGTGCCGCCGCTGTCGGTGGTTGCATCGAAGGAGCCACCGGTGACCTTGGCGATACCGAAGTCGAGCACCTTGGCGACCTCGCCATGGGCCTCCTGGACCAGGAAGATGTTGTCCGGCTTGAGGTCGCGGTGAATCACTCCGGCCGAGTGGGCGAGAGACACAGCGCGGCTCACCTCGGTCATGATCCGTGCGGTATCGTTTACGCCTAGCCTCTGCACCCGCTCCAGCCGATCTGCCAGGCTCTCGCCGTGGAGCAGCTCCATGGCGATGTAGGGCACGCCATCCACCACGCCAAAGTCGAACACCTGCACGATATGGGTGCTGCGTAATGCGGCCGAGGACTGCGCCTCCAGCATGAACCGCTGTAGCGCGCTCTCGCTGGAGGCCAGGCTGGGGTTGATCAGCTTGATCGCGACGGGAGACTTCAGGCTGACGTGGCGCGCTCGCCACACGGCGCCCATGCCTCCCTCTCCGAGCTTCGACTCGAGCTGGTAGCGCCCATCGATGACGTGCCCTGCCGTCAGGTTCCCCAGATCGCTCATGGGTCTCAGTCCTTCCCGTGTCCGAGCGGCGCCCGTCCTGGTGCGCGAGGCCCCTCCCTGCGGCGCGCCAACGGACATGAGCTCGATCCTACGAGGCATGCCATGGAAGCGCGACGACCCCAAGGGGCGAGCGCCGCGAGGGCTATCGAGGTATTTCCGCGCCATTTCCGTGGGCGCTGGCGCCAGCTGGCTCAGGAGCGTCGTTCTGGAGCAATTGCGTGTTTCGATGGGGAATGCTCGCTCGCACGCTGGCTGCTGAAGACCTGCGTCTTCCAGCAGTCCGCGGGGGGCGCAAGCATTTCCGTCTAGGAACAGCTTCTGCGCGCTAGAAGTTCCAGGACGGCCGGCCGTGCTGTGAGTTGGCGTCACCCAGAGGCACGATAGGTG
>JAGQIY010000446.1 GCA_020430865.1 Myxococcales bacterium | reverse complement strand
TCCGCGCCCGCCAGGCGAGCGCCCTGAGCCACGTTCAGGCCGATGCCGCCGAGCCCGAAGATCACCACGTTTGCGCCGGGCTCGACCTTGGCGGTGTTGATCACGGCGCCAATCCCCGTCGTCACGCCGCAGCCGATGTAGCAGACCTTGTCGAAGGGCGCGTCTTTGCGGATCTTCGCCACTGCGATCTCGGGCAGCACCGTGTAGTTGGAGAAGGTGGACGTGCCCATGTAGTGAAACACCGGCTTGCCATCCAGGCTGAAGCGGCTCGTGCCATCGGGCATCAAGCCCTTGCCCTGGGTCGTGCGGATGGCCTGGCAGAGGTTCGTCTTTTCCGAGAGGCAATACTCGCAGTTGCGACACTCAGGAGTGTA
The DNA here is from genome assembly GCA_020430865.1 of Myxococcales bacterium. The sequence continues at coordinate 7,515 of JAGQIY010000446.1, read as the reverse complement.
GAGGGGGATGACGTGGTCACCCTTCTGCAGCGACTTCACACCCGGACCCACATCGACCACCACGCCCGCGCCTTCGTGCCCCAGGATGGCCGGGAATAGGCCCTCGGGGTCCGCTCCGGAGAGCGTGAAAGCGTCGGTGTGGCAAACACCGGTCGCTCGGATCTCCACCAGCACCTCGCCCTCCTTGGGACCTTCCAGGTCCAGATCGACGAGCGTCAGGGGGTTCGGGTCGTCGAGCGGGGCGGCCTTGAGTGCAATGGCTGCGCGGGTCTTCATTGGGGTACCTCCAGGTCTGCTGCGGCGGGTGGGGGTTGTGGCGGTTCAGAGCTTGGAACGGCTAGGCAGAAAAGCGTAGGCGGTGCTGCGCAGGTGTGTCCACAACGACCACCGGGAAGGATCCCCTCTCGCTGTCGCCTTCTGCCAACAGCGTCGCCTTCCACCGACAGCACTGTCGTGCGGAGCCTGCAGCCCTTCAGCGCAGAACCAATCAGCACGGGCCCCCTTCAGCGCAGAACCAATCAGCACGGGCTCCCTTCAGCACGCGCTCCCTTCAGCACGCGCTCCCTTCAGCACGCGCTCCCTTCAGCACAGGAAAGCCAGGCAACATTCCCATCAGAGAGTTCCTTGGAGCCGCTTTTTGCTGTGGCTGGGAGGGGTTTCGAATATGCTCTTCGGTTCAGCGGGGCAGGGTTCACGCAGACTGAGCATCAAGGGGGGCACGGAGTTTGCGTAACGGCTGACCAGGTTGGCTCGAGGGTTCGGTTCTGGGGATCTTGGGACGGAGGAAGCGGTACTCGCGGTGGCCTTACCATCGCCCTCGAGCTCGGTACGCCGGCGTCTGTGGTCGACTCGATGTCTCATTTCGCACCCAGGCGAAGCACGCGACATAAGGACGCACAAAACCTCACGGATACACTCTTGCTTGCTGCGCTCATTAGCGTTAACATACGGAATTCTTCGGTAGTCTGAGATCCGAACGCGGATCTGCCCCGGCTCACTTCGCGTGAGCCAGCCCGTGCGCCGGTGCACGGGGCCCAAAGCGTGCGCGCAACCGGTCGGTCGGTACAGTCGGTGACACCAGCACCCTAGTCGAAGACTCGCGTCGCGCGGCTCACCCAGGGGAGAGCGCGCGCGATATCGTTCACACCTAGTTCCATACGGATAGGAGTCGGGTCGAGTGACCAGCTGCAAGCTGGGCACTGGGATCACGACGACACGGAGACCTCATGAAGTTGAGATTCTGGACCGGAGCACCCGTGCTCCTCGCTTCGCTGTTCGTTGCCAACGTCGCTTCGGCACAGGACGCAGGATTTGCACTCAACCGCTTCGATCCGTCGGATCGAGGATCGAACTGGTTCGCGCTCGAGTCCCTGGACTTCGATGGTCACCTGCAGGCGGCCATCGGCGTCGTGGGTGACTGGGCGTACAAGCCGCTGGTCCTCTACAACGGGGACGGCGACGAGGTTCAGGCTGTGGTCGAGCACCAGGTGTTCGCCCACGTTGGTGGCAGCCTCACGTTGTGGGACGACCTCAAGCTGGGGGTCAACATCCCGCTCGCGGTGGTGAACTCGGGGGAGAGCGGCACCACCACCAACAGCTCTTTCTCCTCCAAGGATGGCGCCACGATCGGTGACGTGCGTGTCGGGGGAGACTACCGCTTGCTTGGCAAGCCCGGGGACCTGCTGCGCCTGGGCTTGGGCGTCGGCGTTTTCCTCCCCACGGGCTCTCAGGAGCGCTTCACGGGAGACGGTTCCGTGAAGATTCAGCCCCGGCTCGGAATCGCCGGGGACGCTGGTCAGATGGCCTACGCCGCACGTCTGAGCACGAACATCCGCACCGAGGATCAAACGCTGGATGGCGACACGGTCGGCACCGAGGTGGGCTTCGCGGCGTCGGTCGGCGTGAAGCTGGTGGAGGACAAGCTCCTGCTCGGGCCGGAAATCTACGGCACCACGGGCGTCAGCGATGGTGACGCGTTCTTCGCCAAGCGTACCACGCCCTTCGAGGTGATCGTCGGCGGTCACTACCAGGTGGCGAAGGACTGGACCGCTGGGCTCGGCGTGGGCCCGGGGCTGACGCGTGGCTTCGGCAGTCCTCAGGTCCGCGTGCTCGCAAGCATCGAGTACCGACCCAAGGTCGAGGAGGAGGCGCCTCCCCCGGCGCCGAAGGACACCGACGGTGACGGCATCTTCGATGACGTCGACGCGTGTCCCACCGTGCCGGGCGTTGCCAGTGACGACCCGAAGAAGCACGGGTGTCCGCTCCCGGGTGACCGGGACAACGACGGCATCATCGACGCCGAGGACGCGTGCCCCGACGAACCTGGCGTGAAGAGCGACGATCCAGCGAAGAACGGCTGTCCGCTGCCCAAGGATCGCGACAACGACACCATCCTGGACGAGGTGGACGCCTGTCCCGACGAGCCTGGCGTGGCGAGTGATGACCCGGCGAAGAACGGCTGTCCACCGCCGAAGGACACTGACGGGGACGGCATCCTCGATCCCGAGGACGCGTGTCCGGATCAAGCGGGAGTCCCCAGCACGGACCCGAAGAAGCACGGCTGTCCCAAGGCGAAGATCGAGAAGGGGCAGATCAAGATCCTGGAGCAGGTCAAGTTCAAGACCGCCAGCGACGTGATCCTCCCGGAAAGCGACGAGATCCTCCAGGCCGTGAAGAAGATCCTCGACGAGAACCCTGACATCGAGCTGATCAGCGTCGAAGGTCACACGGACTCCCGAGGCGGCGCCGGCTACAACCGCGCGCTCAGCAAGCGTCGAGCCGCTTCCGTGGTGAAGTGGCTGACGAAGAACGGCATCGACAAGTCTCGACTCACCTCCAAGGGCTTCGGCCCGGACAAGCCCATCGACACCAATGACACCCCAGAAGGGCGTCAGAACAACCGCCGCGTGGAGTTCCACATCGTCAAGGTGAAGGCTGGCTCCAAGCTGAAAGTGGAGGAACGCTGATGCGTAAGCCCAACGTATTCAAAGGCAGTGTGATCAACGCCACCCGCCTGCTGCAGAGCGCAGCGGCGGGAGGCGTCCTCCTCGCGGCGTCCTCCCAGGTCGCCGCCGCGCCGAGCTTGCGCGTCCAAGTCGACCAGCACGGTGACTTCCTGATGGTCGGCAACACCTTCGGGTTCGACTGCAGCAACAGCACGCCGAACCCGGTCGTCGGGACCGTCTCTGCGGTCTGCGGGACCAGCCAGGGAGACACCTCGCCTGACTTGTTCTGGCGGTCCCAGGATCCGAACGCCACTTCGGCCAGCGCCAACCTCACGATTGACGCGAGCGAAGCGCGGAGCACGGCGCGGCTGACGGTTCCCAACGGCGCGGTGGTGACTCACGCGTTCCTGTACTGGGCGGGCGAGCACTCCGGAGGTGACAACACCGCGACCCTGGATCGCCCTGGAAGTGGCGGTTTCAGCGCCAGCGTGACGGCCGCCCAGGTCGCGACGAACGGCAACTACTACCAGTCGGTGGCGGACGTCACGACGCTGGTGCAGACGAACGGCTCGGGTCTGTATCGCGTCAGCGGCGTGGCGATGAAGGACTTCCGCAACTCCAACGACGACGTCAACTTCGGCGCCTGGACGCTGGTGGTGTTCTATCGCCTGGCGAGCGAGCCTCCGCGCAACCTGGCGTTGTTCGACGGGCTCGACCTCGTGAGCAACAACAACCCCAGCTCAGCGACGTTGTCGGGCTTCCTGGTGCCCAACGCCGGCTTCGACGCCAAGCTCGGTGTCATCGCCTATGAGGGCGACGGCAGCATCGACGGCGACAGTCTGCTCTTCGGTTTGGCGCCGCTAGCGAATAGCGACCGTCTGAGCGATGGCGTGAACGCCGTCGACAACTTCTTCAACTCCTCGCGTTCGCGTCTCGGGACAGCCGTCTCCGTGGCGGGAGACCTGCCTCAGACGACTGGCGGCAACGGAAGTCTGAGCGGCGTCGACATGGACATCGTGGACATCACGAACCGTGTCACCGGCGGACAGACCTCTGCGGACATCCGCGCGACGAGCACCGGAGATACGTATTACCTAGGCGCCTTCATCACCTCGATCTCCACCTTCAAGCCCGACTACAGCTCCTCCACCAAGGACGTCGTGGACGTCAACGGCGGCGCCCTGCGGCCGGGTGACGAGCTCGAGTACACGATCGTGGTCAGGAACACCGGAAACGACGCCTCGGTCCGAACGGTGCTCAACGACGTGATCCCCGCGGGAACGACCTGGGTTCCGGGGTCGATCTCGATCACCACGGGGCCGAACCAGGGACCCAAGAGTGACGCCGTCGATGGCGATCAGGCCGAGTTCAACAGCGGAACACGCACGCTCACGGTGCGCATCGGCGGGGGCGCGAACGGTACCCAGGGAGGCATCCTCAACGTGGGTCAGTCTTCCACGGTGAAGTTCCGCGTCACCGTGGACGCAAGCGCCACGGGCACGCTGTCCAACCAGGCGTCGATCGACTTCGAAGGTCAGCAGGGCGCGCCGCCAGCGACCCAGCCCACGGACGGCTCCGCCGACCCCGGGTCACAGCCGACGGACATCAACATCGACGACTGCGAGACGGACAACGACTGCTCCACGGCCACGCCCGCCTGTGACACGTCGACGGACCCGAACACGTGCGTCGAGTGCACCGACGACAGCTACTGCAGCGGTTCGACTCCGAACTGCGAAACGTCCACGAACACCTGCGTGTGCCTGGCCGGCCCGGGAGCCTGCACGGACACCGACAACGACGGCCTCAGCGATGCCGAGGAAGGGGCCATCGGCACCGATCCCAACGACGCGGACAGCGACGACGATGGCGTGCCTGACGGCGCCGAGCCCTCACCAGGCACGGACAGCGACGGGGACGGACTGATCAACGCGCTCGATCCAGACAGCGACGATGACGGCCTGTTCGACGGCACGGAGATGGGGCGTGACTGCTCCAACTCAGCGACGGACCTCAGCATGGGTCATTGCCGCCCGGATGCGGATCCGAACACCACCACGGATCCACTGGACGCGGACACCGACGACGGGGGCGCCAGCGATGGCTCGGAGGACTCGAACCTGAACGGGGCGATCGATAGCGGCGAGACCGATCCGACGACCGGCCACGGCTCCGACGACAGCGGCGTCACCGACACCGATGGCGACGGCCTGGGCGATGCGCTGGAGACGACGCTGGGCAGCGATCCCAACGACGCGGACACGGACGACGACGGCGTGATCGACGGCCAGGAGAACAACCCCTCCGCGGACACCGACGGTGACGGCTTGATCAACGTGCTCGACGTCGACAGCGACAACGACGCGCTCTACGACGGCACCGAACGCGGCTTCGACTGCGAGGCAATGGGCACCGACAAGTCCCTGGGTCACTGCATCGCCGACGCGGACAACACCACGACCACGTCGCCGCTGCTCTGGGATACGGATGGCGGTACGGTGTCCGACGGCTCCGAGGATTTCAACCTCAACGGAGCAGTCGACAGCGGCGAGACGGACCCAACGACGGGTCATGCATCCGACGACACCAACGTCACCGACACCGACGGAGACGGATTGAGCGACGGACTCGAAGGCACGATCGGCACCGATCCCAATGATGCCGACAGCGATGACGATGGTCTGCTCGATGGCGAGGAGCCGAACCCCGCGGACGACCACGACGGAGACGGCGACACGAATGCCAATGACCCCGACAGTGACGGCGATGGGCTCACCGACGGTCTCGAGGCCGGCCGCGACTGCTCTGACAGCGCGACCGACAACGCCAAGGGCAACTGCACCCCGGACGGTGACTCGGGAACGACCACGACCGGCGTGCTGCAGCGGGACACCGACCGCGGTGGTGTGATCGACGGCGACGAAGACACCAACAAGAACGGCGTCGTCGACACCGGGGAGCGAGACCCCAACGACCCGAGCGACGACACCACGAACCCAGGCACCGGCGGCACCGGTGGAATGGCCGGAGCGGCGGGCAGCGCTGGTGCGGCGGGTAGCTCGACGGGCGGAACCTCCAATGGCGGAAGCTCCTCTGGTGGCACGTCGAACGGCGGCAGCTCGACCGGCGGCACGTCCAACGGCGGCAGCTCCGTCGGTGGTAGCGCCACCGGGGGCAGCAACGGTCTGGACGCGGGCTTCTCCCTCGAGGGTGGTGGCTGCGGCTGCTCGGTTCCTGGCGGAAAGGACAACAAGGCGCCCATCGGCGCGCTCGCCCTCGGCGCGCTGGGTCTCGTGACCTGGCGTCGTCGTCGCAAGGCTCGCAAGTAGCCAACCGCGCCACACGATGAAACGGCCACTCGGGAGATCCGGGTGGCCGTTTTCGTCTGGTTGGGGGTGAGAGGGCGCCGCTAGGCCTTGGGGTAGCCCCCAACGAGCGATCCATCGTGGGCGTTGAACACGCTGATGCTCTGGTCGTGATAGACGACCAGGTGCTCGGTGCCGTCCTGCGCCTGCAGGAAGTAATGACCGCGCCAGTAGCCGACGTCCTTGGTCCACTGCTGACCCGAGGCGCTGTGGACGACGCGCAGCTCATGGCGGTTGCGGTCGGGATTCGAGGGGACGCGGTAAGCGAAGTACTGCTGACCCACTGCCTCGTGCGCGGTGCTCTCGTCGAAGGGAAGGGGGCCGGAGTCGTAGCGGACGCTGAGCCCGCTCGGTTCGTAGGCCACGACCTGCCAGGGACCGCCGTTCGGGTCGTTGCCGCTGCCCACGAGCGCGTCTGCCGTCGCCTGCAAGCGGCTCAGGTTCAGCTTGGGTCCGTTGAAGGCGCGCGCCCAGCACTTGCGCTGCCCGCCGAAGAACTTGCCAAAGAAGCCGGGCTCGGTGCTCGGAGCCTGGCTCTGCGGATTGAGCGAGTAGAGCAGCGAGGCGCCGAAGTTCGTGGACGCCAGGTAGGCAATCTGTCCGCCGATGAGCGCGGTGTGTTCCGCGTAGTCGTCCTCCCTGAGTTTTGGTGTGGAAAAGTAGTTGAGCACCTGACCGCTCTGGGCATCCAGGATCAACAGGCCCTCGTCGTCCTCGACGTTGTTGTAGTCGTCGACCTGGACCGCCACGTACGGCCCCACCGCGACCGCGGCGCCGAACTTGCCAGCAGCTTCGTCGAAGCGAGCGACCGCCTGACCGTTCGCTCCCACCAGCTCCACACCGTCCTCGGAGTGGACCACGGCGAGGGGGCCCGTGGACTGCAGTCTGCCGTTGCAGGGCTTGCGCCACACGACTCGTCCGTTCTGCAGGCTCACGCCGATGACCTCTTCCTGCTTGGTCCGCAGCACGACCGTCCCGCCGCTCAGCACCATCAGGTCGAGGTAGTCGCCGCGCTCCATGTCGCTACGCGTCTCGACGTGTTGTCCGAGCTGGCAGGTCCAGTACATGCGACCGCTGTCTGCGTCCCAGGCGGTCAGGTTGCCGCCGTGAGCCATGAACAGCACCCCGGCTCGCTCCGCGAAGTGGTCGAGTCCGGGACAGGTCTGGAAGTAGTAGTTGCGCGGGGTCTCCCAGGCAATTTCTCC
>JAGQIY010000445.1 GCA_020430865.1 Myxococcales bacterium | reverse complement strand
CGGTAAGCCCGCAGGCAACGACCTCACTGCCGGCAAGCGCACCCCGCTCGTGCTCGCAGGGTTTCGCCGCGCGCGTGGCAAAGGACACCGCTTGCTCAAGCGGGTGCATGGCAACACCCAAGCCAGCCCGGCGGACGTCTCTCGAGCAATCGAGGTCCTGGAGAAGTGTGGAGCGCGAGAGGTGGTGGAGCAGCGCATCGGCGAGCTCGAGGCCGAGGCGCGCGCCGCGCTGGAAATGGGCGGGCTCAGGCGAGCAGGCCAGGAACTGCTCGCAGGCGCCGTGAGCGCGCTGGCGGCCAGGCGAAGCTAGCCATGGTCAGCGCGCGCGCCTTCGGGAAGCTGATCCTGATCGGTGAGCACGCCGTGGTCTACGGCTGCCCCGCCATTGCCGCGGGGATAGACAAGGGCGCCCGAGCCTGGGCGAGGTCTGGGGTCCCCGAGTCGCGTCTGAGCTTGGGGGTGAGCCAAGTCGCTGCCCGCGATTCGAGCGAGAGCGCTCGTGCGTTCCGCGCGCTGCTCGAGCACCTGCAAGCAGCGAGCGGAAACCGCTCCGCGGTGGCGGTCGAGGTCACGCTCGACTTGCCAGCCGGGGTCGGGCTTGGCGCGTCCGCCGCGATCGCCGTCGCCATCGCGCGGGCGGCTTGCGCGGCGCTCGGCATCCAGGCCAACGACGCGCTGGTCCTGAAAGCCGCGAACGCCTGGGAGAGCGTGTTCCACGGCAACCCTTCGGGGGTCGACGTGGCCGCCGCGATGGCAGCCGGGCCAATCTGGTTCGTCAGGGGCAGCGCGCCGTCACCCTTGCCCTGTGCCAGATCGCTTTGCCTCGCGGTAGCGCTCGCAGGTCCCCCGGCGGCCACGCACCGCATGGTCGACCTGGTTCGGCAGCTCCACGACCTCGAGCAAGGGCGATTCAGCGAGCGCATCGGGCGCGTGGGCGAGCTGGCGCAACGCGCGAAGTCTGCGCTCGCCCGAGGTGACCTCGTGGAGCTCGGACGCTGCTTCGACGCAAACCAGCGGGAGCTCGAAGGACTGGGCGTGAGCACGGCGGAGCTGGAGCACGCCTGTCGGACGGCGCGGGGGGCCGGCGCGCTGGGCGCGAAGCTGACTGGCGCCGGCGGCGGTGGCGCCGTGATCGCCCTGTGCGATGGCTCCGCCGAAGACGTGCTACAGGCCTGGTCTCGCCTCGGCGTCCAGGCCTTCGCAGCCGAGGTCGCAGCCTCCCCCTCTCCCCCAGATCCCGATCCCGATCCCGGAGCACCATGAGTCGAGCGATCGCCATCGCCCACGCCAACATCGCCCTGATCAAGTACTGGGGCAAGGCGAACGTCAGCTTGAACCTGCCTGCGGTGCCGAGCCTGTCTCTGACCCTCGACGGGCTCTCGACGCGCACCGAGGTCGAGCTGGATCCGAAGCTCGAGGCGGACCGGGTCGTACTGGACGACGTGCTCGTACACGGACGCCCCTTCGAGCGCGTCGAGCGCGTGCTGGACCGCCTGCGGGCGCTGGCGAAGACTCGGGTCAGAGCGCGCGTCACCAGCAACAATTTTTTCCCCACGGCAGCAGGCCTGGCCTCCAGCGCGTCGGGCTTTGCGGCCCTGGTTGCCGCTGCTTCGAAGGCGCTGGGCCTAGACCTCGATCCCCCCGCCCAGAGCTCCATCGCCCGCTGGGCCAGCGCCTCCGCAGCACGCTCGGTCTTCGGTGGCTGGGTGGAGCTCGCCCTCGGGAGCGAGAGCGCCGTGCCCGTCGCACCCGCTTCCCACCTGGACATCGAGATGCTGGTGGCCGTGACGCGGCGCGGGCCGAAGCCCATCGGCTCCACGGAGGCGATGCAGCACACCCTCCAGACCAGCCCGTACTACCCGGCCTGGGTTGAGTCTGCTCCGGCGGTGTTCGACCGCGGAAAGACGGCACTGCTGGCGAAGGACCTAGCCGGACTCGGGCGCGCGATGGAGCACAGCACCCTGCTGATGCACGCTTCGATGATCGCGGCGGACCCGGGCGTGATCTACCTCGCGCCAGCCAGCATCGCGCTGATGGACCGTGTGCGCGCGCTCCGGGAGTCGGGAAGCGACGCATACTTCACGCTGGACGCCGGCCCTCACGTGAAGGTGCTCACCCCCGCCTCCGAAGCCGAGCGCGTGGCCGCCGCGCTGGCCGAGGTGCCCGGAGTGCTGGAAGTCCTGCGCTGCAAGCCCGGTCCCGGAATCGAGCTCGTGGAAGGCACATGAGGGCCGCGGCGCCTGGAAAGCTGGTCTTGTCCGGGGCCTACGCCGTGCTGCACGGCGCCCCCGCGCTGGTGACCGCAGTCGATCGCTACGTCATCGCCGATTCCGCACAGAATCCCGACTTCCTGGCGCCGGAGGTGCAAGCTGCGCTGCGAAGCTATCCGGGACGCCAGGCGCCAGGGTTCGACGCCGATGCGCTGCGCAGTCAGGGCAAGAAGCTCGGCCTGGGATCCAGCGCCGCGATCACGGCCGCCAGCGTCGCGGTCTGGGAGCTGTTGAGGGACTCGTCGCTGGGG